>NZ_JADEXN010000404.1 GCF_015207075.1 Zarconia navalis LEGE 11467 | reverse complement strand
AATTATGAGTGCGGCACGGGGAGGGCATCAAGCCGTCTACGACTATCTCTATCCCCTTGTTGATGATGAAACTCGCCGCTGCGCCGACAAACACGGGCAAAAGGAAATCGCCTACGCCATCAAACGCAAAGCCCGCGCTGTCAACAAACTGGCAGAAAAGCTCGGAGATGCGGCAGTGTATGGCAAACTTGCTCAAGTCCGGCAATTATTAGCAGAAGGTGCAGACCCGAATGCCATTAACGAATGCGGCAAAAGTCCGCTAATACTAGCCGCGATGTACGGTCATATGGCGGTGATGGGAGCATTGCTGGATGCGGGGGCAGACCCCAATCTCGGCAGCGATGAAGATAATTCCCAAGGACATACGGCATTGATGGAAGTTTCCGGCAGTTTCTGGGTATCGAATCGAGCTGAAGCCATTGGGTTTCTCGTCGAACGCGGCGCGGATGTCAATGCCCGAAACGATAGCGGGCAAACGGCACTCTTTGCGGCTGGCAGTCACACCGATGCGGTCAAAGCGTTGATTGCAGCGGGGGCGGATGTCGATATCCGGGACAACGAGGGTAATACGGTGATGATGTTGGGAACTTGGGCGGTGCAGCAGCTATTGCGTCGGGCAGGTGCTTCCGAGGAGGGTTTGAACGACGTGGCACTGGTGGATGTCGCGCGTCAGGGGGATTTGGCAAAATTAGAAGAACTGTTGCAGACCGGGGTTAATGTCAATTACAGCGATGGTATAGCGTTGGTGGCTGCCGCAGGAGAGGGACATTTAGCGATCGTCGATCGTCTGATTCGATCGGGAGCAGATGTCAATTTGGGCTGGAAAACTGGGTTAACCCCGATCGCCGATGCCGCCTATCAAGGTTATTTAGATGTGGTGGAGCGGTTATTGAGTGCGGGGGCAAATCCCTTTCAACGCTGCTTCGATGATGAGTCTAACGATGCGTTAGACTACGCCCGAACCGGACAAGCCGAAGGACATCATCCAGGGAAAGACCATGCCGCAATTATCGATCGGTTGAGCCAGTTGAAAGCATCGTCAGTCCAGCCATAACGATCGTTGTCGGGTGGGTGGCGATTTTTGGGGTATTTCTTCCCCGGTCGGTGTTCCCTTGCGTAGGCGCGCCATGCGGGGTCCGATCTGCGCGCCATGCGGAGTCCGACCGCTCTCCATACCCCCGATTCTCCCGATGCTTACCTCCACCAGAATGAAGAGTCCGAACTCGCTCTTAAAGCTCTAACTAAATAAGTGTTCAGCTCTGACTTTAAATGATTCGTCTCAGACCTCTGCTCCTTGGTAGTTATGAGTTCCCACCAAGCCGCCGTCTACAATCAGATCCTGACCGCTGATATAGCGGGCTGCCTCAGACAGCAAGAACGCAGCGGCGGTGCCGACCTCATCAGATTCACCCCAGCGGTCTAACGGTACTTGGGCAGCGGCCGCATCGAAAGCCTCTTTGCTCATCCCGATCTTTTCTACGATTGGCGTGTTGATGTAGCCGGGGCTAATCGAGTTGATGCGGATGTGAAGCGGTGCCAGTTCCAGAGCCAATGTTCGCGTAAGGCTGAGTAATGCCGCCTTGGTCGCACTATAGAGATGTGCCCCCGCAACGCCGCGATGCGCTGTCCATGACGATGTCATCAGAATCGCACCGCCATCGTTCATCATAGGCACTGCTTTTTGAATGGTAAAGAATAATCCCTTGAGGTTAATGCTTATCAGCTTGTCGAAGTCTTCGACTGTCAAATTTGACAATGGCTTGAAAATTCCAATACCCGCGTTGGCAAACAAATTATCCAAGCCACCAAATCGCTCTTTTGTATCTTCCAACGTTTTGGCCATCGAATCCAAGTCGCTGGTGTCACTCTGAGAAATCATTACCCGGTCTACAGCACGATCGTCAGTTTGGATGAGACTCGATCGTGCTTCTTCCAATGTCGAAAGAGTCCGTCCGGTGATGACGACATTTCCACCGGCCTGCACGATGCGACGGGCAGTTTCGAGTCCCATACCGCTGCTGCCGCCGGTAATCAGAGTAGTCTTATTCGTGAAATCAATCATGGTTTTGCTTTTTTATGTATTTCGATAATTCCGATCGCAGTCTTTCAATCCAACTCAAACTGCTTACGTTTTATCGAATTGAAGAACTCTCGAAAAAGAATCACTTTGCCTTCATGTACCCGAATGACAACGATATACTCATTGGAATACTCTTGGTTTGTTTTGGTGTTGAGCAGTCTGCCGATAAATTCTACAACTAGCCACTCTGGATCGGCTCCTGGGTAGATAGCCTTGACCGGAAAGGCGATCGGTTTCTTATGACCTTTTGTGCCTTGAAAATAGTCCGATAGATCCTCGAAGCCTTCGACTCGATCTCGACCGGCTCCTTCTGGGTTGAACGGAAACTCCAACACCCCATTTTCATGCCAGAGCGTCATCAAAGTTTCCATATCCCCATTGCCAAGGGTTTCGAGCCACTGCAAAGCCACTGCAATCGACTGACGATGTAAGTCAGTTCCGAACTCAGGTCGTCCACAAATCAACGATTCGTCCATTTCAATCTCCTAAAAACGAACTGCGTGCAACTAACGCAACCTGTTGTATGGTTATGATTCTTTCCTTCGATTTGGGTGAATGTTCATCCCTTGAGCGAATGCTGTCTCAAGTGCCTATTCAGTATGGTATTCAGCTTAGACAAATAAATAAATAAGATAAAAGTCACGATATTCATGACACTATGGCATTAGTAGGGCACGATGATGTCAGTGCTAATTTGCCAATGCTAATCGCTCGCGATGGTGAATCTCTCAACCCAACGACTCAGCACGATTAAAATTTTTTGCAAAGCGGCAGAACTGAGTAGCTTTGCTCGAACCGCAGAGGTGTTGGGTCTCAATCCTTCGGCGGTCAGTAAGGCGGTGTCGCGATTGGAGCGACGATTGGCAATCAAACTCTTTCATCGCACCACCCGTAAGCTGCGCTTAACCGAGGAGGGCAGTCTTTATTTTGAGCGATGCCATCAGGCATTAGGTGACATTGCTGAAGCTGAGGCTCTGATTACCCAAGGCGTTCGTTATCCTCAAGGGCGGCTGCGGGTCTCGCTTTCGGCTGCTTACAGCACCCATGTGCTAGCGCCACGCCTACCGACCTTTCTAGAGCAGTATCGGGACATTCAGGTTGAGCTGTTGGTGAGCGAGCGCTTTGTGGATCTCGTCGAAGAAAACATCGATGTGGCGATTCGCTTTGGTAATCTGCCAGATTCTAATTTAAGGGTACAGGCACTCCAGGCCTATCGTCTCGTCACAGTGGCATCTCCTCAATATCTACGGCATCAGGGCATTCCCCAGAATATTGCCGATTTACAGCATCACAACTGCATTCAGCTCCTCTCATCTCGAACGGGTCAGCCGATGAAATGGCGCTATGGGGACGATCTCCAGGATTTAGATGCCAATCTCACAACCGGGCCGAGGGTCACCGGAGCTGAGACTGCCCGTGTTCTGGCATTGGCGGGGGGGGGGTGACTCATCTGATTGAGTTTGTTGTCAGCAAAGATCTGCAAGCAGGCGGTTTACAAACTGTTTTGAACGACTTTGAATCTCCCCGACGCCAAGCCTTTGCACTGTATCAGCAACGGAAATACACTCCGCTCAAGGTGCAGCTTTTTTTAGAGTTTTTATTGTCTGCAAATTGCTAAAGTATTGGCTTTGGAGGGTCGAACAAACCGAATGTCGCTCAGTTAGCTCGAGTTCGGATATTAAAACCTCAAAGCTTACCTGCGATCGCGTCTATTTTGTCAAGTATTTTAAATATAAATTCATAAAGCCGATCGAGGATTTGTGACGCGAGGCAAGTTTTTGAAATGGAAAAAATGAGAGGGTTTTTCGATCGATCGACGTTTCGATCGGGGTTGTAGCGATTCGATCGTCTTCAATATCTAGATTTAGACACAAAAAGCCCTTGGGCTTATATTTGATAATACCCTAAAACGCCTAATTTTGCGTGGCTTATTGACACCATTCGCAGTCATGAATTTTTGTAAACTCAGACAAGCGATATGAAAATCCAAACAAGGCTGCTAAATATAAAACCAAAACTTATGTTTTGGCGATGTTTCCTCATTTAGATTCCCAAAAAGTCAGTTGTCAGGTGGTATAGCAGTTGTCAGTTCGGTGAGAACAACAGAACCTCGAACCCCAACTGCCATAAAACAGAGGGGCGATCGGGTCTAAATTGACCGCGATCGCCCCTTAAAGATATTCGATCGCCCACCTTAATAGGCATCCTGAATCTCGAAAAAGTCAGGAGAAATATAATCTTTTCGCAACGGCCAACCCACCCAATCTTCGGGCATCAGCAATCGTTTGAGATTCGGGTGTCCTTCGTAGACGATACCGAACATATCGTAAGTTTCCCGTTCTTGCCAGTCTGCGGCTTTCCAAATCCAGTAGACTGACGGAACTTTCGGGTTATCGCGAGGTAGAAAGACCTTCAGGCGGACTTCCTCGGGTTCCACGGCATTGTCGCTCACCTTAATCAGGTGATAGAAACTGACCAATTCGCCACCCGGACCCGTATCGTAACCCCCCTGACATTGGAGGTAGTTAAATCCGTAGGCATATAAAGCCGTTGAAAGGGGAATTAAGAAGTTCGGATCGACTTTAATCGTTTCTACGCCGCTTGCATCCACTTCCAGAGCTTCGCTCTCGAATCCATTTTCACTCAACCATCCATAGACCTTCCCCGTGGGGACGGGTTTGGTTTCCGTTGCCGACTCAGTGGATTTAGACTCTTCAGCCACGATTCACCTCCTCGGTTGCTGCGGCTTGGAGTGCAGGGGGAATCGGCATCCCGATCGCATCGGTTAACTCCTTCGGTGGCGTTTGACGGCTTGCCGAACGAATGTACTCACCGGTCAAAATCGGTTCGACGGCTTTCATGTTATGAGAAATCGTGTGATACCGGTGAGTTTGTTGGAACTCGGCTCGCTCTTGCAGCGATTCGTTAGCGACTTTTTTACGCAACTTAATAATGGCATCGATAATTGCTTCCGGTCGGGGCGGACAGCCGGGAATGTACACGTCCACTGGCAGCAACTTATCCACGCCGCGCACCGTCGTCGGAGAATCGACGCTAAACATTCCCCCGGTAATCGTACAAGCACCCATTGCAATCACGTACTTGGGGTTGGGCATCTGTTCGTATACCCGCACCACCGCCGGGGCCATTTTCATCGTAATCGTGCCGGCCGTAATGATTAAATCCGCTTGTCGGGGGCTGTTGCGCGGTACTAACC
>NZ_JADEXN010000403.1 GCF_015207075.1 Zarconia navalis LEGE 11467 | reverse complement strand
GTATAGGGGCTTTCCCAACCCAAACCGACGGGTCGATTCAAGGAGTTAGGGGGTATGCTGGGCTGAGGGGGTGGGAAGATCGATGGCATAGACCGATGAGAAGTTGAGTCCGGATTGAAGGGAAAGTTCGATCGAGATTGACGTTCAGGCGTTATTTTCTCATTATTTGGTTTGTTTGCGTACCGGAAGCAATATCGATCGCCTTTGCCATCAATATTGACGCAGCGGGCGATCGCAAGTACATCATTCCAAAGATCTCGATCGCAAAAAACTATAAATTTCAAACTTCACCCCAGAATTTTCAACAATCGATCGCGATCTTCTCGAATGAATTCAATTCTTTTTGTTGAGATCGGAAAGTAAGCATTTAGATAAAGTTGTGACAATCTCTTCTTCAGAATAAACTTCGCTCGTTTCTTATTTTCAGAAGTTTAGGGCAACCTGCACGTCAGTAGAGATATGGAAGCACGAACAATTTTCTACCTACGATATCGACTTACATTGCAAGCTGGGAGAAGCAAAACGATATGGAATCAGAAAACGGATCGTCTCGATTGAATATTTAAGAAATATAAGTTAATGATAACGATCGAATATTTACGAATTGCGAATCCAAGCCTTGACACTCAAACTTAGTTTTAGCTAAAACCGTAAGTATAAGGAATATACAAAAAAATGTATAAATCATGAGTTGATATAATCAATTTTTCGATCTAGAGAAAATTAATCGATCGTTTTTTGTCGAAAGTTAATTTTTTTGCTGACCATCGTTCGTCGAGTGCTCGTTAACCATCCATGAAAAAAATCTTCAAAATTCTCGGAAATCCGATCGTCAAATGGTCTGCTTTAGCTGCCGTCGGACTCACCACCCTCTCGATCGTGGGAGCCAATTACGTTGCCGACGGACGGGAAAAAGAAATCGAACCAGAATTAGAAGCTTTTACCCAAAAGGTGCCAGTCGAAACCGAGTATAACGACACGGCGATCGCCCTCAAAACCCTCTCGGCAAAACTGGGATTCGATCTGTATTCCTGGCCTGAAGATGTCAACAGCAAATATGCGCCACAAATTGAAAATATAGAGGTCGAACCTAGGGCAAAACAAGCCTGGGAAAAGATTTCAGACCCACTGGAAGAATACATCGACGCACAAATTCTTAAACCCAACAGTGAGATCGATCCACCTCCAGTGGAACTTCAGGAATATCTCAAAGCCAATGCCAAAACCCTCGAACAAATTCGGCAGGTTATTGCCAGCCAAAGCAAACCCGGTTGGCACACCAATCTCACTCCGGTGTTAGAGGGAGATTACGAATTGGCGCTGCCTGGTTACTTCGCCAGTATTGACCTCCAACAAATCCTCGCTTTAGATATTCTCGAAAAACAGCGTCAAGGACAAAGCGATGCCGCGCGGGAAATGCTCGAAGCCGCTTGGCAAATTCACGCATCTTTCCAAGACAATCCCTACCTTATCGGTCAATTGGTCTTTTTAATTAACGGACGGTATATCGCCGGGACGATGCGAAAATTAGGCGATTTGCCGGTTGAATGGCAAGAACGTTTAGTCGCACACAATTACTCCCAGTCGATGCTTGAATCCATTCACGGGGAATTTTTTGGGATGTTTAATGTTATCCGTAACGTTGCCCCAGCAGAAATCTTTGAAACGGTCCAATTTGGAGATTCTCACACCATCCAGACTGGCTTTCAAGGCACAGTCGAAAAGGTTAAGGGAATGCTGCTGTCTCCGGTTACTAAACCCTGGCTGCGGTTCACGGCGATCGATACATACCAAGTCGGGAAGTACGATCTCGAACAGTACCAAGCGCAACCGCCGAATATCTGCGCCTCCGATGTCGTCGAGAGCGAAAAACAGCCGGCGGCCTGGAATATTCTCACCAAAAAAATTGGACAGCCATCTTTGATAAATCAGGTGGTAAAAGCCGAAAAGTATAGGCTGGACTTGGAATTGACTCAGAAAATCTTGCAGGCGAAAGCCTTGGCGGCCGAAACGGGAAAATGGCCTGCAACCCTTCCCAATCTGGAGTCTGACCTGTGTCCGGGGTATGAGTGGGTGTACGCAGTTGCTGAAGATGGCACGATGTCTCTGTCGTTGAGTCAGGAACCGAAATGGGCTGCCGAACGAAAAGAAAAGCACGACTTACCCTTAACTTACAGCGGCAAATTGCCCGATGTCACCGCTAAGACACCCGCCAGTCAACCCAGTTCTTAATCGATCGATTTGGATGGTGTGATGAAGAGACGATCGCGATTCTCGAATCCGATATCGCAACAAATAGGGGTCAACAGTCGTTGACCCCTACAGTATAATGATTTCGATGGGCGATCTCGCGCCCAAACCTGAAGAAAACCCGCTTACGAAGCCAGAGCAACTTCCAACGTTTCTTGCAGTTCGCCCTTTTGGTACTGTTCGATTAAGATATCCGAACCGCCCATAAACTCCCCATTCACATAAACTTGGGGAATGGTCGGCCAGTTAGAATACTCTTTAATTCCTTGACGAATGTCCATATCTTCGAGGACATCTACCGTTTCAAAAGGTACGCCCAGAGCACCGAGAATTTGGACGACATTGTTAGAAAAACCGCATTGGGGCATCAGTTTATTGCCCTTCATAAAAACAACAATTTTGTTATCTTTAACGATCGTATCGATGCGCTCTTTTAATTCGGGAGTCATGATATTAAAAAAATTGACAGTGTTACAGCTCGGTCTATTTTTGGGGAGAAAAGTAACTGAATTATCCAGCTTTATCAGCGGATTCCCAGTCTTGGGGAGTATAAGTTTTTAGAGCGAGGGCATGAATGGCTTCCGATGCCATCGCTTGTTGGAGTGCGCCGTAAACGAGCTGATGCTGTTTAATTAGAGACTTACCCTCGAACGCAGACGAAATAACGATCGCTTCGTAATGATCGCCGCCTCCGGTGAGATCGCGAACCTCTACGCGGGCATCTTCCAACTCCGATTTAATCATGGCCTCGACTCGATCGGGATTCATCATTTCGTCACCTCCATTTCGCTCTAATTATGACACCAATCATTAATGTAATCTAAATCGCGATCGTCGGCGAAAGTCCGAGGTGGTCGATCGAGGGGTTTATTGAGAACTTAACGTCGATGGGGAGCTTTGAGCGTTGCGAGGACGGGGATAAGGAGCATCCACAAACCCCAGCTCGAACAGTTGTCGATAGGCATTTTGACCCAGATCGCGGGTAGGGTTTTGAGAGCGGATAATCTGCACCAGCAAAGGAACGGCTAGTTCGGGCTTGTTTTGCGCCCGATGCAGTAGTGCGAGTTCGTAGGTCGCTCGATCTCGCAGTTGAGCGGCTTGTAGCGCCATATCCCGCTGATTTTCGAAAATCCGGTTGTCGATTCCCGAAAAACTCGCGGCCAACTCTTGATAGTAGGTCGATAATTGATTGAGAATTTGCCGTGCTTCTTGGAGTTTTTGGGAAGCCAGCTCGTAATCCTGCTGCCCGACGGCTAGTTTTGCCTCGTCGATCAGACGCTCGGCTCCGGGTAAGCTCAGTACGCTACTATCGAGAGACAAAGGCCGCAGCTCGTCGGGGCCTGGTTCTAATTCGGGATCGAGAGATTCTGGGGTGGAGTCCAGTTCGATAATTTCGAGGTTCTCTTCAGTTTCGGGCAACTGTGCCTGATGTTTCGGTGCTTCCTGAGCTTGAACTGGCGCAAACCAGACGAAGCTTGCCAGGATTGGCCCAGACGTGGAGCCAATGATATATCTGAGGTATCGAACTGTTTCAGATCTCATGAGGTTTAATTGATGCTTAGGTAAAAACATCTTTTAGGCAAGTTTCCGATTATATTAACATTTCGTTGCAAGATGGGGAGAATTCGGAATTCGGAGTTGGGAACTGGGCGCTTCCATTGCCAATTGACAGACTCATTGACAATTTACTCTCCCGAAGTCTCCCTTGCCCCCGAAGCTCCATTAACCATTCGATGGATAACTCAAGACATTATAGGGATGCAGAACAATGACAAGTGACCCGATCGCAGAATTTTCTGGTATTGGTGTTGCCGACGAGAACATCGGCGTCATCCTTCAGCGGGGGGGAGAAGAACTGGTTCTCTACAAGGTGAGCGATCGCTTCACCGTTGCCCCGGCCGCGGGTGTTGACCCGTCGGATTTGGCCGATCGCATCGGGGCCGCACAATACCAGCTCATTCCCTTCGCTTCGGGAAATCGAACGCCTCTAGTAGAACTGGCCGTCCCGCCGAGCGAACTCGAATCGGCTATTTCAACCGCTCGAGAACTCCAAACCGTTGCCTTTGCCAGCCACGTCTATCAAATTCGAGAAGACCCGGAAACGCCGATTTACCTCACCAACGAGATTGTCGTTCAATTCGAGCTAGATACCCCGCCCGACGAGCCAGAGGCGATCGCCACCGAGGTGGGATTGCAACAAATCGAACCCATCGAGGGTGTTCCCAACACTTACGTCTATCGAGTTACAAAGCAAGCCACCGAGAATCCGGTCAAAATTGCCAATCGTTTGATGCGCCACCCTCGAGTACTAACGGCCGAACCGAACATTATCCTCCCCACAACCGCCCATTACCGACCTCGCGATCCCCTCTACCCCCGGCAGTGGTACTTGCACCACACCGGGGGGAACCAACTGGCGAGTTATTCCCATATTTCCGTCGAGCAAGCCTGGGATATCACGCGGGGCGATCGCTCCGTTGTCATCGCCGTTACCGATGATTCGGTGGAAATCGACCACCCAGATTTTCAAGGCCCTGGCCAAATTGTCGCCCCCCGAGATTTTAAAGATAAAGACTTCCTCCCCCTACCCGGACGCGCCTCCGATAACCACGGGACGGCTTGTGCGGGGGTCTGCGTCGCCGAAGAGAACGGTCAAGGGGTGGTCGGAGTTGCTCCCGGTTGCGCGTTGATGCCCGTGCGCACGTCGGGATATCTCGATGATGCCTCGATCGATAAACTCTTTGACTGGGCGATAACCCACGGAGCCTCGGTCATTTCCTGTAGCTGGGGGGCGAGTGCGGTCTACTTTCCCCTGTCTTTGCGCCAGAGGGCGGCGGTAACGCGAGCCGCCACCCAAGGTCGCAACGGCAAAGGCTGTGTGGTGGTGTTTGCCGCCGGAAATGCCAATCGTCCCACCCAGGGCACGGTCAACGAACGGGGTTGGCCCCGCAATGCGATCGCCGGTCAGACAGAATGGCTGAGCGGACTTGCGGTGCATCCGGATATTATTGCCGTATCGGCCTGTACCAGTCTCAATCAGAAGGCCGCTTATAGC
>NZ_JADEXN010000402.1 GCF_015207075.1 Zarconia navalis LEGE 11467 | reverse complement strand
ACTATGCCTGCTGTCCCCAGCGGTTCGAGTTTTCCATCCTGCGCGGGCATCCGGGGTTAGGGGAAGGCATTGCCATTGCCGGACGCATCGGTACCCTCGTCCACAAAGCCCTAGAATCGGGAATTCGGGACATCGAAGCCCTAGCGCGGTTTGACCCTGGCATGGGGCGAGAATCCATCGAAGAGGCGATCGTCCTGGCGCAACAATTCGATCGCCATCCTAGCTACGCTTCAGTGCGTGAGGGGATAACAGCCCAAGAACAAAACATCCGCCTGACTTTTGCCGGCTTGACATTCAACGGGAGGGTCGATGCGATCGGGGAGGATTGGGTATTGGATTTCAAAACCGATCGGGAATTCGCTCCCGAATATCACCGCTTTCAACTCTGGGCATATGCTGAAGCTGTCGGGGCAAAGGTCGCTCGCATTGCCTATCTGCGTCACGATCTCCTCCATACTTTCGGGGCAAAGGATTTAGCGGTAACATCAAAAGAGGCTGCGACATTGGTGGGGCAAATTTTAGCCGGAGACTACACGGCAACTCCCTCCTCTGAAGTCTGTCGGGTCTGTCCTTATACTGAGATTTGCGAGTTTGCGGATGGAGCGGGCGATCGGGAATAAAGAGCGACCCATCAGCATGAAGCGGATAAAGACGCACCAAGTAGTACTCATTTCCGTTAACCTGCCCGCCACTCGCAACAAACCGTGATAAACATTTAATACTAGAAATTAAGATTTCTTTTTTTTGCTATTCTTTACCTAGAAAAAGAGCTAGTGTTTTTATTAGTAACGGATTTTATCTAGCTACTATTTTAATTTCGAGCGGTGCTAGTTAAAAGTCAGCAATCGAGTCCTTCTGAAATAAAAAAGAGGTCAAATAATGAAACCGATGATTTGGCATCCGGAAGAGAAAGATGCAAAAATTAACGAATATTTTCAAACTGCAAACCACGCCCCCTATATTACGATTTGGGCTATGGCTTTAATCTTGTTCTGTAGCCTTGCATCCATAATCGTCATTGGCGGTTTTTAGAGCGCGTCGCCCGCGCAAAATTTCACGACAACGTTTCTGTGAATTTTAACCCCCAAAGCGACATCAGGTTATTCCTCTATTGGGTATTTTAATTCTCTTAAGAATAATTCCCTCAGTTTCTAACTGGGGGTTTTGTGATTTTGGAGATAGTACCATTCCAAAATCAGCCATCGATAGAAGACAATATAAAAGGCAACCGGAGAACTTTGGGGCAAAACCCTGCCCCTGCTGCCTTTACTTTCCCTGCTTCCCCTACCTCCATGTCTAGCCATCTCAACCACCCGATCGTCCGAGAAAGCTTTGCCATTATCGATCGCGAGATCGGCGAGTGTTTTTTGAATCCTGCCGAATATGAGATTCTACGGCGAGTTATCCACAGTACCGCCGACTTCGAGTTCGAGCACCTAATCCGGTTTGGTACCGGGGCGATCGAAAGAGCGATCGCCGCCCTGCCCAGTTCCGTGCCGATTATCACCGATGTCACCATGGTGAAACAAGGTATCGCCACCATGGTCTCGAAAACCTTCGGCAACCCGATCGTTTGCGCGATCGATCGAGCACCATCGGCATTACCGGGAAGAACGCGCACCGAGACGGGAATGTTGGAGTGCTACGAGCAGTTTCCGCACGGAATCTATGTCATTGGCAACGCGCCAACAGCTTTGCTGGCACTGTGCGATCGTCTTGCGACATCCTCCGTTCGGCCCACCCTGGTGGTGGGTGCGCCCGTTGGTTTTGTCTCGGTACTCGAATCTAAAAAAGCTCTGGCGCAAACTGACGTACCGCAGATTCGCATTGAAGGGCGCAAGGGAGGTTCTCCCGTCGCCGCTGCAATTCTCAACGCTCTACTGGTGCTTGCTTGGGATGCAACAGAGGGCGAATCGCAAAAACACTAGCTCAACCTAACTTTGAGTCCCAACTTTATCAATCTTAACTTTGTCAATCTCTCTCAATTTCAATGAGTGAGATTTGCAGTATAAGTTGTCCTTTTCAAAGATTAAATAAATATTATACTTAGCGAGGTAGAAATCTAAAACTATTCTGTAAAATAAAAATAATAAACTAAAAATTTTCTTAATAGTAATTTAAAAATGAACACAAATGGCAACATTGCCAAAATAAGGTTTGCCAGCCAAAAGAAAAACGATCGCTGCATTAAAAAAGCAAAAATCCGATGGCTCGAGACCCTTCCACCAACGACGAGTGCTCCTCAAAAACTGCTCGATCTATCCTTGGAGATGCTATGTACGATCGGATTGGATGGCAACTTCAAACAAATCGCTCCCATGTGGACCGAGTGTTTGGGATGGTCGATTGAGGATTTACAGAGCCAGCCGTATTTTTCGTGGATACACCCAGAAGATAGAGCCGCGACGCGAGAATGTCTTTGGACTCTCCTTGAAGGCGATCTCGAAACCGTAACCTATAAAAATCGCTTTCTCAGCCGTAATAGAATTTATCGATGGTTGCGCTGGCAGGTGACATTTTGCCGGGATCGCAGACTCTTTTATGTCAACGTGCAAGATTTGGGAGAACGACCCGGATGCACTGTAGCTCGCCCCCAACCCCACTCCAATTTTAATTCTCCAGAAGAACACTTTCGCCTGCTCGTTGAAGGGGTGAAAGATTATGCCATCTATATGCTCGATCGACACGGACGGATCGTGAGTTGGAATCAAGGAGCCACACGTATTAATGGCTGGAGCGAACGAGAGATTCTCGGGGAGTCCATCGATCGCTTTTTTCCGCCAGAACAGGTTGCAACCGGGACTCCAGTTTCCTTGCTCGATCGAGCCATCCTCAATGGCAGAGTCGAGTACGAAAATTGGCGAATGCGCCGCGACGGGTCGCGCTTTTGGGCCCATGTCACAATCTCCTCCCTGCGTAACGAAAGCGGCGAACTGCGGGGCTTTGCCACGGTGACGCGAGATATCACCGAACGAAAACAATCATCCGAAGCCCTACAAACCGCTCATGACGAGTTGGAAAAGCGGGTAGAAGAACGAACGACCGAACTCAAAGATGCCAATGCCAAACTTCAAGAAGAAGTGCAAATTCGCAAACGGACGGCAACCGCATTGCGACAATCCAAAAATTCTTTGAAACAGCAAGCAAGAACGTTAGAGAAAGCATTGCGGAAACTGCAAACCACTCAAGCACAACTCATCCACACGGAAAAGATGTTGAGTTTGGGTCAGTTGGTGGCTGGAGTCGCCCATGAAATTAATAACCCCGTCAACTTCATTCACGGAAATCTCTCCTATTTAGATGAGTACGCGCGAGAATTGATCGACTCGATCGATCTATATCGGCAGCACGGTGATTGCTTAGCGCCTGAAATTCAAGATCGTCTCCAGGAGCTAGATTTAGACTTTATCCGTCAGGATATTCCTAAAATACTATCTTCGATGAAGGTCGGAACGCAACGGATTACCCACATCGTTCGTTCTTTAAGAAACTTTTCTCGTTACGATGAATCGCAACTCAAAAAAGTCGATCTTCACGAAGGTATCGAAAGCGCCCTATCGCTGCTGTCTTATCAATTAAATAATGCTGGAAATCGCATTCAAGTGGTGAAAGAGTATGACGAGTTACCGCTCGTTGAATGCTATGCCAGTCAGTTAAATCAGGTGTTTATGAACGTTTTTGCTAATGCGATCGATGCTTTCCCCATCGGTTCGGAAGGTATCGAGGGAGTTGGCAAGGCAATTGTTTGCATTCAAACTCAGGTCAAAGAAAAAACCGTTGCCATTCATATTTCCGATAATGGTATCGGCATGAGCGAGGAGGTTCGTACTCGAACGTTCGATCCCTTTTTTACGACCAAACCGATCGGGCAAGGAACGGGTTTGGGATTGTCGATCGGCTACGATATTGTCGTGAACCAACATGGAGGAACGTTCAATTGCATTTCTACACCGGGACAAGGTACGACTTTCAGCATTGAAATTCCGGTTGAGGCGATCGATCGAGGGGTGTGATAACGCTTCAGTAAAATCCCAATCTTTGCAGATTTGACCTTTGATACGCGACCGATTTGCTGTAATTATTGTAAAATGTCACCGGACTCTATCTGAGGACAAGTTACATTAAAGTTCGATCGGCAAAAATCGATTGTAAAAACTGACCCAATCGAAGTAAACTTGCGTAGTCTTCTATCTAAATTAAAATCAGGGGTTGAAGTGAGAGCATCTCGCTCGCACGATCTATCTATCAAAACGATCGAAATCGTTTTAGAGAATCCGAAAACCAGAAATTATTTAAAATAAAATATTTTCTGGTTTTGAATTCTGTCTTATTCCAAATTGGATAGGTCTTTAATATCGATCGATATTAAGGATGGCAAGAATTGGGGCAATATCAGCTCGATCCATTGGCCCAAAAACAGCACAGTTTCTCAACCCCAAGCAAAAACCATTTTTAGAGGTTTGAGAAAATGTGTTGTGGGGTGCGGGTTTCGCGAGTCAATAACCACACAAATCAAACCTCTTGAGACAAGGAACTAGGAATCATGATTGTCGGAACGGAAAATAACGATGTCCTGACAGGAACCCTCGTTGTCGATGAAATCGCCGCACTTTCTGGAGACGATCTCGCGTTTGGACTCGAAGGCAACGACGATATTAACGGAAACGATGGAAACGACGATATTAACGGAAATCAAGGAAACGATACCGTTCGTGGCGGACAGGGAAACGATACCGTTCGCGGTGGACTGAACGAAGATTTAGTCACCGGCGATCTCGGCAGCGATATTCTCTACGGCGATCGAGGAAACGATGTCTTGATGGGCGGTACGAGCGATGGCGGAGCCTTAGATGTCGCCGGAAACGACCTCATTTTTGGCGGGTCGGGAAACGATGTTGCCTTTGGCAACCAAGGAGACGACGTTATCTCCGGTGATGAAGGGGACGACCTGCTGTTCGGCGGTCAGGGAAACGATCGCATCTCCGGCGGTTCCGGGAACGATCGACTTTTCGGCAACCTGGGGGCAAACACCCTCACCGGTGGCGCGGGGACGGACTTTTTTCTCATTGGCGATGGTCCGACTGGAACCCTTGCGATTAATAATATTATCGATTTTCGTAAAGGGGAAGACTTCATCGAACTCGGCGGTGGCTTGACCTTTGCCGACTTGAGTTTGGGGGTTGGAACCAATGAAAATGCCGGCGGGACGATCGTTCAAAACGCTGCCACCGGAGACGTTTTGGCAATTTTGCAAAGCATCAGTCCCAACGAAGTCAATCAAAGTGACTTTCTCGAAGCTTTTCCCACCATTCCCACCACGCCGCTGCCCCCCGGTACCCCGCC
>NZ_JADEXN010000401.1 GCF_015207075.1 Zarconia navalis LEGE 11467 | reverse complement strand
ACCAGATAAACATCCGGCCAAGCGGCTTTTCGGGTTACCACTGTGGAAGCCGAGAGGGTGTTTCCCCGATAGGTTTGTTTGGCAACGCGATCGGGAATTTCCGAGTCGATGGGTGTAATCGATGCGATCGCCTCGGTGGGACTGTGATAGGTCACTTCGTATAAACTCGGAACGTATACCCCTGGAACCCGCGCCAGTTGTCGCAGTTGATGCGATCGGCTTTTTCCGCGCGCTTCTTTATATGCCTCGATGAAATCCCCCAGTAAATTCTCCCCATCACCTAGCAAAATAACATCGAAAAAATCTGCAAAGGGTTCTGGGTTCGCCGTCAACACCGGCCCGCCTCCAAAAACGATCGGGTGTGCCTCATCCCGGAGATTGCTGCGAGTCGGCAGGTTCAGTCGTTCGAGTAACGCTAGCAAATTACCGTAGTCCAGTTCCCAAGACAGAGAAAATCCCAGTAATTCCGGCTGGGGGGGAAGTGGTTCGCACATATCGGTAAATAAGCGGCGCACGTCCACATCCGATCGCAAAGCCAAAGTCGCCCAGACGACCTGATAGCCGAGGCTGGTAATGCCGATACCATACTCGTTGGGAAAAGCAAAAATTGTGGGAATGGCATCAATATCGGGGGATGTGGGAGTGAAAAGCAAGCGTTCGGCGTGGAAAAGATTGGCACTCATTGAATGGGTTAATTGTGAATGGCACAGATGGAGAAAATGCTAAGGAGTCGCGCAAATGAAAATTGTAAATGGAGGGAGAAAGGACTTTTAAAGTAATGACTCAATCTAAAATTTAGATAGTAAAATTTAGAGATTTGAGCTTAGCGCGCCAGGTCGAGCAGTGTTATCGATTGGGTTAGAAAATACCGCGTGATACAGAGCTACAGAGCTACCGATTTAATCGACCAAAGCGGTGAAAGCTTTGAAATCTCGCGTATTTGAGTCGAAGGAGAATACTCAATACGAGCGTGTATCGATCGGTCAACGAGCCGATATTAACCTGAATGCTTTTCCCTGGCAATTAGTCCTTACCGTCTCCTGCTGCCAGGCTTTCGCCATCCAATTTTCTCCGAATCGATAACATTGTAATATCATCAAACTGAGGTGCATCATCGATGTAACGAAAGAGGTGAGCTTTGATGCGATCGAGTAAGTCTGATGCAGAATCGAACGGGACATCGAGCAAAGATAACAAACGCTGGCGATTAAATAACTCTCCTTCCATATTTTTCGCCTCTGTGACTCCATCGGTATAGCCCAGGAGTAGATCTCCCGGTTCGAGGATAACGAGGTCGCTTTCAAAGGTGGCATCTGGGATTACGCCAACAGCCGGTCCCGTGGGAGCAAGTTGTTTTTTTTCTCCCGTATGAGTGACGATCGTCAGGGGTTCGTGTCCGCCGTTGACGTAACAAAGCAGCCCGGTTTTCGGATCGAGAATCCCAAAGAAAAGAGTCGCAAACATACTCAATTGCCAGTGGTTTTGAGCAATATAGTTATTTGTCATCTTCACTGCTTGTAGGGCTTTACATTGATGCTTTGAAGGAAGTTCGGATGCTTGTTGAAATTGACGAGTGGCATTTTCTTCTTCCCCCGATTCGATGGATAAGCCCTGAAGTTGAGTTTGTCCGGAAAAAACGCGAATCAAGCTGCGAAATAATGCCATGAATAGCGCCGCACCCACCCCTTTATCACAAATATCGGCGATCGCAAAACCGATCGCATCATCTAAAGGAAAAACATCGTAAAAGTCACCGGCCACCTGCTTAGCTGGGTGAAAGCAAGCTGCTATTTCCCAATTGGGCGGTTGAGGAATTTGTCCGGGTAAAAAATCGATTTGAATCTGCCGACCTTTTTCGAGTTCCCGATCGAGGGCTTTAGAATAGACATCGAGTTGGTTGTAAAGATCGGCATTATCGAGCACTAGCGCAATGCGATCGGCTGTTGCCTGCATCAAGATCGCCGCTTCCTGGCTGAAGCGATCGGGTTGGGAGTGCAACAGCGTCAGAATCCCCAGCAACTGCCCCCCCCGGAGAATGGGAACCGTGAGTGCCGATCGAGCGCGATAGGGGCCATCGGGCAAATCCAACCAGCGATCGTCGGTTTTTGTATCCTTCACCAGTCCCAGTTGGCGATGCTGGCTCACCCAACCGGCCAATCCTTTTTCGAGAACTTTGCCAATGAGAGTTTTACGATCGCGATCGCTGAGGATACCCCGCTGGCGATCGAGAATTCCATCGGTGACTCGACCCATCCCATCGAGTAAAAATAGGCTTCCCCGTTCCGATTTCGTCAAATCGGCAGCTAAATCTAAAGTTTTCTGTAATGCAGCTTTGAGAACTCCTCCGTCGTGAGTAGACGATCGTGCCATTGCCACCAATCCCTCTAGGAGATCTCGCTGAGCAATGAATGCCGCCTTCTCCTGCCGCAGCCACGTCACCTCGTGGCGCAATCGCTTTAGCTCCTCCAGTGGCGATTCCGTCGCCCGATCTGATTCATCCATATTTTATCCCCGTGGCGATCGCTAACATCTATTGTTAGCACCTACCCGGCGATCGCGATCGAATATCCGTTTAGAAGATCGTTAAGTTTCGCAGTCCGTGCTACGATATAATGACGTTCTAATGGCGGGCGTAGCCAAGTGGTTAAGGCAGTGGATTGTGGTTCCACCATTCGCGGGTTCAACTCCCGTCGTTCGCCCTTTATACAGCAACAGTTTGGGCGATTCCGTGTTAGTACGAGACAATCGCGTCCATTAAAATTAGGCAAGATAGCTCCCCTCATTTGTGCCCTCGCCCCCAATTCTGGCGAGCAAAGCGATCGGCCTTGAAACTGACATTGAATTGCGACTCTTCAAGCCGTAATGCTGGGGTATAAAGCCCGTTTGACAGAGTTTTGCGACTGCTGTGCGTGTGGCGAGAGACGTTAAAGAATCGAGAGATCGTGATGCTTGAAGTGTCAAAACCCAGTGAACTCAGCACCGTTGGATAAAAAGTTCGGGGATCGTATTTCGGTACGGTCCAGACTCTCCCCATGAAGTAAGAGCTTTCGTTGCCCGATTCACGAGGAGGGTCAATATTGACGACGATCGTCATTCGCCACATTCGAGAGAGATTACCCGATCGAGCCAACGAACTTCTCTAGACGTTCGATACCCTTTTCGATCGAAGCCATATCTGTCGCGTAGGAGAGGCGGATGCAATCGTCCGTCCCGAAGGCAATACCGGGAATCGCAGCAACGTGATGCTCGTCTAGAAGAGCATTGCAAAATTCCATAGACTTCATCCCGGTATCGGCAATATTGATGTACAGATAAAACGCCCCGTCGGGTTTGGGGGCACTCAGTCCTGGAATGGCATTGATGCGCTCGAACATGACATGGCGGCGTTTATCGAAGGCTTGACGCATTTGCTCGACGCAAGGGGCCGATTCGGGCGATTCGAGAGCGGCGATCGCGCCGTATTGAGCGAAGGTACAGACATGAGAGGTCGCATGACTCTGAATCTTAATCGTCGCTTTGATGACATCCGCCGGACCTGCCAAATAGCCCAATCGCCAACCCGTCATCGAATAGGCTTTCGCAAATCCTCCACTGACCAGGGTGCGATCGAACGCTTCGGGATTCACCGCACCGATACTCAGATGTTGCGCCCCGTCGTAGAGCAGTTTTTCGTAAATCTCGTCGGATACCACCCAAATATCGGCATCGACTACGACTTCAGCCAGGGCACGAATTTCCTCGGGCGTGTAGACGATTCCCGTGGGGTTAGACGGGGAGTTGAGGACGAACAGCTTGGTTTTGGGAGTAATCGCTTCGCGCAACTGTGGCGGCGTAATTTTGTAGCGAGTATCTGCTGTCGTCGGCACGATAACCGACGTTCCTCCCGCCACCGTCACCATTTCTGGATAACTCACCCAGTAGGGAGATGGAATAATCACTTCATCTCCCGGTTCGATCGCCGCGAGCATTAGGTTGAATAGCGACTGTTTGCCCCCATTGGTGACGATAATATTTTCCGCCGTGTAGTCCAATCCATTGTCGGTTTTGAGCTTGCGGGCGATTGCTTCTCGCAATGCTGGTTCTCCGGCAGCCGCACCGTAGCGGGTTTTGCCTTCATCCAAGGCTTTTTGGGCGGCAGCAACGATATGAGCGGGAGTGGCAAAGTCCGGTTCTCCGGCACTAAAACTACACACGTCAATCCCTTGAGCCTTCATGGCTTTGGCTTTAGCGGCGATCTCTAAAGTTAGGGAGGGCGAAACTTGCCCCACTCGTGCTGCCAGCTTCATGATTTATTATTGGGGATGAGTTACCAGTGAAATTTTAGCTGACCGACCGACCCCCGACCAAGGAACCTAACAGGTGTATATTTTTTTAGATTTCGGTTTTGGGGAAGCCGGGGAAGCAAGGAAGGCACACACCTTAAAATCTCATCGATATGTAACAAGCGATCGGGTACAGATTGTGAAAAGTATTTCTTTTCCTGACAGATCCAGAAACCGGGCTGTTTGATTCCCATAAAGGATCCAGAAAGGCAAGCACGATCGAGCACAAAAGGAGACGAGGGGCGATGGCGACATTGCGCGCAGCTCAATTTTACGAATTTTACATCCCCATCAACCCCCAAGCGATTGTGGGAAAATAGTTGAGCGGGCGATCGATACCGATCGAAAATCGAATCGCACGGAAGAAATGCACATATTTAACCGATGGGAGATCTAAGAATTGCTCTATCGATCTGTTTTCTCATGGCTTTGGATATTGACCGTTGTCCCCGGTGGGGCCGTTGCCCAACCCCTTGAAGAATCCGAACCTCTGCCGCCAATTGTCCCAAGGATTGCCGAAGTCTTACCCGCCAACCTCCCCGGTGCGCTTTTAGTGGATACGACCGAGACCTGGAGTGACCTCGAATCCTTCAATCCCCTACCCTTCGAGATTTCCGGCCCTGGAGGCATTCCTTTCTTGCCGATGGAAACTGACTTTAACACCGACATTCGACCGTGGGTGGGGAAATGGGCGGCAACGGTACTCCTCCCCGCCCGAGATCCTTACGGTCTCGATCGAAGCAGTATCGATGCTAGCGTTTTGACGCTCGTCTCTGTCAACGATACCGCCCGGATGAATGCCTATCTCGAGACCGTGGCAACCTTGCGAGGGACTCCTCCTATCGAGCGGGATTTTCAGGGAACCAAAATTTGGGAATGGGAAGCAGATGAATCTCCCGAATTAGAATTCCCCCCAGAACTGAGTCCCGAATCCGAAGCACCTGGAGATTTGGGAATGAAGGGGGCGATCGTTCAACTTAAAAAAGCCTTACCCAGTTCTGTCGGTGAATGGTTCGATCGCCTCGCTCAA
>NZ_JADEXN010000400.1 GCF_015207075.1 Zarconia navalis LEGE 11467 | reverse complement strand
GCCTATAACGCCATTCTCACCTGGATCGAGCAAATCCAAGAGCAAATTGGGCAGCGATCGATTCCCAGTCCTGTTTTCGTTCTCGATCGGGCCGTGTCAGAGTTTTTGTGGGATGGGAATCGCCTCCCCTACGATCGACTGGTTATCCTGCGCGAATTGCTCGAAACGGCACAGCATTACTGGGAAGTAGCATCGCGTCTCGATGGGGGCGAATCCCCCGGCAACACGAGCGCTCGCTTTATTCAACTGCTGCGGCGGGGGACGGTTGCTGCCAACCCTTACCCGGTGCGTCCCTCAAATACTCAAGCTGCCGTGACGCTGGCGAATATCTTTCAGTACCGTTCCAGTCGTGCCTCCCATCCCTGGCACTTCTGGATGGATATCAGTTCTCCCCTCTGGGCGAGTGGAGGTTCGGCGGTTTTGTTTGGTGCGCCCTTGTTTCTGGAGAATCGATTGGGTCGTCTCTGGACGGCTGACGATACCCAAGAGGCCAATGAGGAGCGCATCCGCCGGATTTTGCTGGACTTGTTGGGACGGGTGAACGAACGGGTTATCCTCGGTCATAGCGACCTGGCGGCCAACGGACAAGAGCAACTCGGCCCGCTACTATCTTTGGTCAATGCCTCGGTTCCATTTGAGTTACCGACGATCGGACGCAGCTAAGGCGCGTATATTAACGTCAGTTTGCTAAATTCTTTTGCCACGGTCATCTACCACAGTAGTACTCCACCACAGAAATTACCCATCATAATTTCTGTGGTGGACGACTATTCTCCCCTGTCTCCCTCAATCGCGGCATCAGCGAGACGAGATTGCAAGGTCGGTAGCGGCTGTCGAGTTGCCAGCGGATAATGTCATCCCAACCGTCGCGGCAAGCCCCTGTCGATCCCGGCAGTGCGAAGAGATACGTACCGCCAGCCACCCCAGCAGTTGCTCGAGATTGCAAAGCGGACGTACCAATTTTGGCATAGCTGATGCTTCGGAACAGTTCGCCAAAACCGGGTATTTCTTTGTCGTATAAAGCCTGAAAAGCTTCTGGTGTCACATCTCGACCGGTGATCCCAGTACCTCCGGTGGTAATAACGACATCGATGGTGGTATCGGCAATCCAATTTTTAAGTTGTTGGATAATTGCTATTTTTTCATCTTCGATAATCGCGCGGGCGATGACACAATGACCGGCTTGCACGATTCGATCGACCAATATTTGACCGGATCGATCGGTTTCAAAAGTACGGGTGTCGGATACCGTTAAAACGGCAATATTGACTGGGAGAAAAACTTGAGTTTCATCAATTCGGTTTGGTTGCTCGCTCATCAATAAAAGCCCTTTAACTTTAGATTGAATATCAATTCTTAGAGCAGGAAAATTTCTAAAAAAATTTATTTATAACAGACAAATAAAGAAAACAAATATAATTGCAAGTTAATATCTTTGTATATACAAAATTCGTAAAGAATATATCGATTTAAGTCGATTGAAAGTCATATTTAAAAATGCTTATATTTTAAATAAAAAACTTGTTCTCTATTCTTTTGAGAAGATCGATCGTGACTAAATAAATAGACTGAAATCGATTTTTTTTTACCATACCAATAATAAAAGCATCATCTTCAAAAACGATCGAAATATCATAGAGTTTTGTCCTTCATTGAGTGTTTTACTCCAATTGTCGAACCATCGAAGTCGCTGTTGCGAAAATCCAGACGACAATTAGTCAATCAGCTCATCTGGAAACCCACGTCAAAATTTTGATCGAATTAAGATTAAGATCGCGATTTTTCAACCTTTAGGATACTCGATCGGATCTAGGTCGATGAGTACATTTACTTGTCTGCAGTACCGGAATGTCCAAATCGGCAAACAACTACGATATTATAAAAAAACTCTACTAATCAGGTGGTTCTCATGGGTGAATCAAAACGTCGCAAAGCAGCACTGGGAGAGAAATACGGTCAAGAGAAGCAAATCCTTCCTTGGTTGCCGATTACCAAAACTCAAGCAGAAGCATTTGTCAAATGGACAACTCGCGGGGCTTGGGTGGGAATAGGCGCTCTTGCATTGGTTTGGGTTACCGTCATTTTCATCGGTCCATCCCTTGGGTGGTGGTAGACTGACTAAGCCGAACGCGAGTATTTGGGACGTAAAGCGTAAAGTTGTCGTAACGCCAGCATTGAGATGCAAGTCCCAAAGCCTGATGAGCCAGGAAGTTTCCCCTGGGCAATCTCGATCGAATCTTGCATCGTCAAAGCGATCGACCCCTTTTTAAAGAAATAAAATATAAACAATACGAAAAGAGATATACAAATTACAAATATAATTTATTCGATAATTATATTTACAATTATGAGTCGGGAACGAAAATATTCAGCTTTCCATCTAACAAACCTTAGGAAGTTTATCGATCGCCACGACTCGCTATCCCTATCTAACTCGTGGTTTTAGGGATTGAATTAGCAAAATTCCCGAGATTATCCCTCTTCTCGATCGAGAAATTGCGATCGCAAAATCAAGTGTCTTTCTCGATACTTTGCCCCACGCCAGAATTCGCTATGGTAGGAGATAGATATAGGAACTTCATCCATCAGGCTCTTAAATAGTGCTTTCGGTTACATGAAAACCGAAAAAAGTCGAGAATTGTTAAAAAAAGGTAAGATCGTCATAGAATATTTCAAGGTGTGTTAGGAGGAAATCATGTTTGTCCGACTCGCAGAACAACACCGCCAGTTCGTCCAAGACCTGGTGACTAATCTGCAAGCCCTCGCCATCGTGCTAGAACAAAGAGGGTATCTAGCATCGTGCTACACCTGTGGAGGTCAGAAAAATAGCGCCTCTTTTATGGTGAGCTTGGCAAACAATCACCTGATTCGGTTTTTAGTTTCCGATTATGGCATCACCTGGACGGAAATGCGCGACGATCGAGAATTAATGAAGCTAGAGGGTGCTGAAGCCATCGGTCAGTTGCAAGAACTCGCGGATTTAGTCAAGTATAAAATTCAGCCATCCGACTATCATCCAGCTCTAAGCTCATCAATGTAGTTATGGAGGCTTAGATACCCGATGAGCGAGCAACTCAATGTCTAAATCGAACGAACGACTAACTCATGACTCAATCGGACGCTGCATGGCAGCATAGCTTCATCAACACCAATCGCATTCGCCTGCACTGCGTGACCAAAGGAGAAGGGGATCTCGTGCTTTTATTACACGGATTTCCCGAATTTTGGTACTCTTGGCGCTACCAAATTCCAGCCCTAGCTCGCCACTTTAAGGTTGTCGTCCCAGATCTTCGAGGATACAACGATTCCGACAAACCGAAAAGCGGCTACGATCTCGATACTGTCAGTGCTGATATTCAAGGTCTAATCGAAGCGCTAGGCTATCAAAAAGCACATTTAGTCGGTCACGATTGGGGAGGAGCGATCGCATGGCATTTTGCCCAGAAATTTCCGCGTTTGCTCGATCGTCTAGCAATTCTCAACGCCCCCCATCCCGGACGATTTTTGCAGGAACTTTCGAGCAATCTCGACCAACAGCGCCGCAGTTGGTATCTTTTTGCCTGTCAGGTTCCCGGTATTCCCGAATGGCTCATTCAAAACAACCTTAAAGATTTTGTCAAAAATCTATTTCGGGAACAAGCTGTTCGTAAGGGGGCTTTTAGCTCGGAAGATACCCAAATGTATCAAGCTGCTTTGGAAAAACCGGGTGTTCTTTCCGCGATTCTAAACTATTACCGTCAGTTTCTCTCGCCCCAGAACTGGCTGTTCGAGGGATGGAAAACACCCGATCGGATTACGGTTCCCACCTTAGTTTTGTGGGGAGAAGAAGACACCCTCCTCAGTAAAAAACTGACTGAGGGACTCGACAAATTGATTGCAGCTCCCTTTAAACTGCGTATCGTTCCCAACTGCGGTCACTGGATTCAACAAGAAGTTCCCCAGACAGTCAATCGGGAGTTGTCCAATTTTCTTCGACGGGGTTAAGTTATTCCGACGACGGAAAATGCAGGGTATGGGAGAGCATTTTGGATTTTAGATTCCCCATATTTCCCCCGCTTCCCTCTCCTGCGGCACCAGAGATATCGAGAGCGGCTTCTTGGCACCGATCTCGATTTGATTTAACGAAACATGGGATATGGTCGAGCACGCTTGTATTGCTATTGGAATCGATCGCTACGAGCATTTGCAACCTCTGCGGTACGCCCAAGCAGATGCCGGTGCATTTCAAAGGTGCGTGGCGACTATTGCGGCCGTTCCCGATTCCCAATCTTGGCTGCTCGCGGAAACCTCCCCCAAGCGATCGGGTCGATCGACCTATCCCAGTTTAGAGAATATCGATCGCTCGATCGCCCAAATCTGCGCCCTACCCCTGCAACCCGAGGATATCCTCTGGTGCTTTTTTTGTGGCTACGGCGTCAATTTTCTGGGCAAAGACTACTTAATGCCCATCGAGGGCAATCCCCAAGACATTCAAGAAACGGGCATTTCCGTTGAGTCTTTTCTCGCTCGCCTCAAGCAAGCTAAGACCAAAAACCTGCGAGTATTTCTCGATATCAGCCGTCCCACCGGCAAGTACGCCGGTGTGGGGATTGGTAGCGAAACCCTAGAATTGGCCGACAAGCTCGAAATTGCAGTCATGCTATCGTGCCAGCCAGAGCAGTTTTCCCACGAAACCAGCGCTCTCGATGGGGGCTTATTTACCGCCGCTCTCGTGGAAGCTCTCGATAGCCAAAAATGCCCGACATTGGAAAGCTTAGATCGCTATATGCGCGATCGCCTTCCCCAATTATGCGACCATCACTGGCGACCCAAACAAGACCCCGTAACGATCGTTGGCCGGGACGAACAGCTTCATCAATCTCTCTTTCCGGCAAAAAAAGGAACTGCACCAGGGAAAGACCACCTCGAAACCCAACCTAAATTAACGTCCACCCAAGAGCCGCTTCCCCAGCCAAAACCCACTGCCCCGGCAAACCCGACCTGGGAGCGCTGGTTGTGGTTTGGGGGTCTTGCCGCTACCATTTTGCTACTAGGGGTGTTGCTCGCCCATGAAATCTCATTGAAAGATCGATCGCCGTCGGAAGAATCTTCGGATACTTCCCAATTTCCGTAAACCAATCCCCTCGAGCGGTCTCTTCCCATCCAAAATTGAAATTCTCATTTCCTCTGCGAGTTTTGCCATTGGGTAGTATGGCTCCAGTGAAATCGGCTCCCGAAAAATTGGTATCCGTCCAATCCACTTCCATCAAATTGGCTCCGCTCATGGGTGACAAGTTAAGGAATTCGATCGTGTGTCAAGGGGGTACTTTGAGGGTGGGTGCGATCGTGTAAAACTCAGACTGGATAAGTCATTGAGTTGGGGGATGCG
>NZ_JADEXN010000399.1 GCF_015207075.1 Zarconia navalis LEGE 11467 | reverse complement strand
GAGGGGGCTGGCGTAGGAATCGGCCGCAAAGTCGAGGGTTATCAAAAGATCGCGGTGGGTGAGCCGCAGCTTGTCGAGGTGGTGGATGTGGGTGGGGATTTCTCGCCCTTCGGGTGTTGGCGAAATAGGGACGGGTTGGTTGTCGAGCAGCAGGTTTCGCAGCATCACCCGTGGCTTTTCGATCTCGCGCGCGCTTGTATCGGCATTTCGATCGATGCGATCGGGCTGAAAATAAATCAGTCCCCCCACGCCGCCCAAATAGAGCTGCTCCCCATCGAACAGACTCGACCCGATGGCATATTCCAAAACCTGTATTCCTTGGGCGGCATGAAACCGTTTGACGTTTTTTTCTTGAGGGTCGTAACGCACTAAGCCGTTATTTTTACCCAACCAAACATTTCCCCTCTTATCGGTTTCAATACTTAAAACTTTGCCGAGAATCGAAGACTCGTCGCCACCGATACGCTCGAAGCGATCGTCGGCCATCCAACGGTTCAGTCCCGTGGAAGTGCCCACCCAAAGTTGACCCTGGGAATCTTCGTGGAGCGAGAGAATATCATTGCCGCTCAGACTCTCTGGCTTTTGGGGATCGTGAGTGAGTTTGGTGAGGCTTTGGGTACTCAAATCGAGCCGAAATAGCCCTTGAATGCTGCCGATCCACAGGAGGTTATCCCCACTGGCGAGTAAGCTGGAAATCTTCAGATTCTCTAGCTCTGGCAGCCCTCGATCCGCACCGTAGCGAACGAAGCGGTTTCGTTTGGCATCATAGTGGCTCAGACCGTTAAACCCTGCAAACCAAAGCCGGCCCGCGGCATCTTGGTCGATCGCGTACACCCGTTCGCTACCGATAGTCGCCTCATCGGTGGCAATATACGGAAAATGCTCGAACTTTTCGGTGGCGGGATCGAATCGAATCGCTCCTTCAAAGCGCGTTCCCAACCAAAGTATCCCCGATTGGGTTTCGTAAATCGTCATAATCCAGTTGACCGGTAAGCTGGTGGCATCGTTGGAGCGATGGGTGTAGTGTGCGAGCTGGGTTGTCGTTTCCATGTTGTATTTGTACAGACCCGCTTTGGTGGCAATCCAAAAAACATCGGGCTGCCGGCGACTGCGATGGATCGACCACACCACATCTCCCAACAAACTGTGGCGATCTCCCGTATTGCCGATGTATTTAAAATCGCTGTGGGACGAAAATTTATCCAGGGTCTGCCCGGTGCCAATCCACAGTTGCCCGGTGCGATCTTCAAATAAATGCACCACATCGTTGGAACCCAAACTCGAAGGGATGAGCGGATTGTGATAAATTCGGCCAAAGCGCTGCTTTGCTTCGAGATATTGATTGAGACCGTTGCGGGTGGCAACCCACAATTGACCGTCACTGTCTCGCAAGGTGTGAGTGACGGCGTTATAGCTAAGGGAACCGACAGTACCATCGCTTTTGAGGTTATCCTCCTTGCTGAGACTCTGCGCTCGAAAATGCTGGAGAACTCGGCCGTTGCGATCTAACTCGTACAAACCGTAGTTGGTACTCAGCCAGGTCGATCCCGAAGCTTCGTGGCGGATGTGATTGACTCCGACTTCGGTGGGAGGAATTTTCGCGTCGTAGGTGAAATGCTCGAAGGTTCGATCGGCGAGGGTAAATAGAACGAGACCCTCTCCGGTACCGATCCAAATTCGACCGCGATCGTCTTTGGCTAGAGAAGTCGTCGTGCGATAGAATTTTGCCTGTAAGTCGAACGGACCGGTGCGATCGCGCACGTACTCGATTTGACCGTTCCCTTCAGGATCGAACATCCCCATTCCTGGATAGCCATCAACCGACAGCCACAGGCGACCTTTCTCATCTTCGACAATATCGGTAATTCGGTTGAGTGTTGGCACCCCGGCGCGCTCGGCATCAAGTAAAAATCGCTCGAAGCGTTGTAAGGCTGGATCGAATCGATGCAATCCCGAAATCGTGCCCACCCATAGCGTCCCGGCACGATCTACGTAGGTTGAAGAAATATCGCTATCGGCAAGGGAATAGGGATTTTGAGGGTCGTGTTCGTAAACTTCAAATTCGTACCCATCGTATACGTTGAGTCCCTCTTGAGTTCCAATGTAGAGTAACCCTTCTCGACTCTGGCTAATGTCTTTGACTGTATTTTGGGATAGACCGTCGGCTACCGAAAGATGGGTAAAGGCTTGACCTGAGGCGATCGAATAGAAACCCAACAGGTGTACCCAACAGATTGCTAATCCCCCGATCGTGAAAGACCGTACAATTCCCATGTCATCATTGCACCAAGGCTTTAATCTTCTAAAGTAGAGCCTACACGAAGTCTCTAAGCGTTTGGGACATCGACGGTGCTAGTTTTCCACCACATTGCTTTTAATGAGTTAGGGTAGTGCCCCTGTGCCGACCCCGTACGGTCAGGGTAAGGGTAACCACACCACGGGGGATACCCCGATAAAATTACCCGTTATCATTTCTCAAGTGTAGTTTCTAGCAAGTTTGCCCCATGACAAGATCGAGTGTTACCGTGTCAGTTTTATTGCCTAACTTAAAAGGTATCGCGATCTCCTCTCTGGTTATAACATCGGGATGATGGCGGAGGAAATGATAGGGGGGCGGGGGAGAAGACATATCCTCGAATCGCGCGCCTGGGAATTTGAAATGTTTCCTCGGTTTGCCTGTGCTAGCAACGGCAGCTCTCGATTCGATCTCCCCCACTCCTTTCGCCCGAACGAATCTGACAAATTGTCAAAGAACTTTAATTCTAAATAAAGCCTAAAAGTTCTCGATCGATGGTTTCTTTATACGGGTTTTTTGCCTAAAATAAGAACAGACTGAAAACCATAAATTCAGTTGAAGCCCTACACCGATCGCGAACATAATATCCAACGCGACCGCACATCTTCTAGCCCCAACTCTAGTCCGTTCGATGAGTTGACAAGCTTCGTTTATCTGTCTGTTGCGATATCGATCGATCGCATCCAACTCTCAAGAAATTTTTGTCCGCTCTAGGGTCTGTCATCAGTTAGCCGTACGATCCAGACTGGGCATCAGTTCTGGCGCTCAAATCTTTTTTTGTCCGATCGCCACCCAATCCTTGCTCTGAAAGGCTTCTAGATTTAACTGATGACACGCCCTAGTTTTTAAACCTTCTAAAGTAAATTCTCGTCTGTCGTCTTGCGCCAAAGTTCCACTGTTCCTAGGATCTGGCAGCAAAATAGGGTTGGAAATAATTGCCAGCCGAATGTCAGAAAATGTTTTGAAGACGAGAATGCAATTGCCCGAAACCACAGAAAAAAAACATGAATTCAGTTCAAATCAAACCGCAGCAATTTTTTGTTATCTTAGCGCTTTTTAGCGTCAACATCTTGCTATTCTTTGTCTTGATTTCACAATGGAATATCGCTTCTTTTTTCTCGTTTTAGAAAAAGTTGTGGCGATCGAAACCTCGATCCCTTCTTGAGACCTTATAGATTAAATCCGTTGTGAGGATTGCGATGCTAGAATACCTTCCTCCACTCAACGACCACAATTTGCCCTATCCCGATACGATCCATCCGATCGTGGTGCATTTTGTCATTGCCATGGTGTTATTCGCCGTTATCTGCGATTTCATCGGCTATTTAACCCGAAATTCTCGCTTGTACGAAGTTAGCTGGTGGAATCTGGTATTTGCCACGGTTTCGGTTTTCATCGCCATTATCTTCGGTCAAGTCGAAGCGGGACTCGCCAGCCCCTACGGAAAGGCCGTCACCGATTTAAACCTGCATACTCTGATTGGCTGGTCGCTGTCGGGGGTGCTGGCGGCAGTGACCGGTTGGCGCTACATCATCCGCCTGCGAACGCCGCAGAAGCTACCCCTACCGTTTCTCGGCATGGGAGTCGTACTGTTCGCCCTGGTGTGCTTCCAAGTTTACCTGGGGGATAAGCTGGTTTGGATCTACGGTTTGCACACCGGACCGGTGGTGGAAGCGGCGCGGGAGGGCATTTTATGATGGCGATGCCAATTGTCCCCCTAGTGCAAATACCCTTGCAAAGACCCTTGCAAATGCCCTTAGCCGAAATCGGCGCCAACGGTCTTCCTTACGCGATCCCCATTCATCCCAACCTCGTCCACCTAACTCTGGGATTGTTTATCGTCGCCATCGGCTTCGATATCGTTGGAGTCCTGTTCCCCTTAGAAAAGCCCGTCTTCAAGTTTCTGGCGATTCCCGCCACCCGGACGAACTTGTTCGATGTCGGCTGGTACAACATGGTGGCAGCGGCGATCGTCACCTTCTTCACCGTGGCCGCCGGGTTCTACGAAATCCTGCTAGCCGACCCCCCAGCAGAGGTCACCAGTCCTTGGGGATTGGGGGCGACAAGTACCATGCTGTGGCACGGTGTCGGCGGCGTGGCGCTACTGGCGCTGATGGTGGCGATGACGGTGTGGCGTGGCTTCCAGCGCTATGTCTGGCGGCAAGAGAAACCGCGACAGGTGCAGTGGAGTTACATCCTCGCCGGACTGGGGATTTTCGCCCTCATGTTCCTCCACGGAACCCTAGGTGCCCATTTGGCGGCGGATTTCGGGGTTCACATCAGTGCCGATCGCCTGTTGAGATCGGGAGTTGATGCCAACGCCATCATCAACCAATTGGGACAATAATCGCCATGGAACGACGCACGATTTTCACCCTCATTGCCCTGGCCTTCGTCGCCGCCCTCATTAGTCTTTGGATGGGGCAGCAGGCCTATGGTTGGATGCCCCCCCAAGCCTCCGCCGAATCGATCCTGGTGGATAACCTGTTCAGTTTCCTCGTCACCCTGGGAACCTTTATTTTTCTGGGGGTGACGGGGACTCTAGCTTATTCGATCGCTTTTCAACAAGCGGGTAAGTACGAAGTGGGCGATGGTCCTCCCGTTGAAGGCAACATCAAACTCGAGGTGATATGGACGGCAATTCCCTTCGTTTTAGTGATGTGGATCGCCTTCTACAGCTACAAAATTTACGATCGCATGGGAATTCTCGGGGATATCGATCGCTCCTCGGAGTCGGCGGCAGTTGAGGTGGCCGCTGATGGAGAAACCCCCATCCAAGTGTACGCCCGTCAGTGGGCTTGGGAATTTCACTATCCCGATCGCAACGTCACCAGTACCGAACTCCACCTACCGGTGAACCAACGGGCGAAATTTAAACTGATCTCCGAAGATGTCATTCACGGCTTCTTCATCCCCGCCTTCCGCGTCAAACAAGATAGCGTACCGGGGGAAACCATCAACTTCGAGTTAACCCCCATTCGCGAAGGACGCTACCGACTGCGGGACTCCCAATACAGCGGAACTTATTTTGGGGCCAATCAAACCAACGTGGTGGTGGAGTCCCCCGAAGAATACGAAGCCTGGT
>NZ_JADEXN010000398.1 GCF_015207075.1 Zarconia navalis LEGE 11467 | reverse complement strand
TTCCCAGTCGAAAATTTCCGCTGCCGAAATTGAGAAATACCCGATGTTGGCGCGTCAAAAAATTCTCGATGCGGCCGATCGGGCGGCAAAATTGAAGGCGGGAACGTTTTGCATGGTGATTTCCGGGCGATCTCCGTCGGAGTCGGTTTTTGAGAAGGTTTTGGATGCGGTGCGATCGGTCAAATCCAGCCACGATTTGAAGATTTGCGCCTGTTTGGGACTCCTCGATGCCCAGCAAACGTCCCGCCTCGCCGAAGCTGGGGTCGATCGGGTCAACCATAATCTCAATACCTCCGAGAACTTCCATCCCCAAATCTGCACCACCCACACCTTCGACGATCGCCTCAATACGGTTAAAAACGTCCAAACCGCTGGGATGACAACCTGTTCCGGGGGAATTTTGGGTCTGGGGGAATCCGATGACGACGCGATCGATTTAGCCTACTCCCTGCGCGAACTAAACGTCACCAGCGTACCGATCAATTTTCTGATTCCCATTGAGGGTACCCCCTTTGCCGGACGCGGCGAACTCGATCCCCGACACTGTCTGCGCTTGCTGTGTTTGTTCCGTCTGATTCTGCCGAGTCAAGAAATTCGCATTGCTGGGGGACGAGAAGTGCATTTGCGATCGCTCCAACCCCTGGGATTGTATGCGGCGAACTCGATATTTATCGGCGATTATCTCACCACTCCCGGACAGACGGCGCGACGGGATTTCGAGATGATTCGCGATGCGGGATTCGTTCTGGAGGCAGCCGATGGTAGCATCCTCGAAGGCAATCCCCTCGAAGAGTTAGAAGCCTCTCTCGAAGCGACTGCCAGTCCCGGCGTGCGATCGTCGAGTTCTAACGAACCCTCGATCGTTTAATGAGGGTGTAAGATTCCGAATTCAAAAGTCTCTCCCTTCAGAAAGTATGGTTTCAAAATCGATATCAGTGACCGATCGCATTATCGTTCCCCTGGATGTTTCCACAGAAACCGAAGCCGTTGCTTTAATCGATTCCCTGCCTCAAGTCTCGTTCTGGAAAGTGGGGTTAGAGCTTTTTGTCAGTACCGGCCCCACCCTACTGCCGATGCTCAAAGAACGGAATAAGCGCATTTTCCTCGATTTAAAATTGCACGATATTCCCAACACCGTCGCCGGGGCTTGTCGGGCCGCAGCCCGCTACGGGGTGGATTTACTGACCATTCATGCTACTGCTGGACGTTCTGCCCTCAAAGGGGCTGTTGAAGCCGTTCGGGAAGGGGCAGCAACAGCAAACGTCGAACCCCCCAAACCGATCGCGATTACCGTCTTAACCAGCCTCAATTCGCGAGACCTGGCCTTCGATCTCAAAATCCCCCTGGAGTTGCCTGAATACGCCCTACAAATGGCGCTACTGGCACAAGAGTCGGGAATGGCTGGGGCAGTTTGTTCGCCAAAAGAAGTGGCGCAGTTGCGGCGAGTGTGCGGCGATGACTTCCTTTTGGTCTGTCCGGGGGTTCGACCCACTTGGGCGAATTTGGGAGACCAGCGCCGCGCCACCACCCCAGCGGATGCATTGAAGGCTGGGGCCGATTATTTAGTCATCGGTCGCCCCATTACCGCGTCAGAAGACCCCGCAGCGGCATTCGATCGCATTTGCGAGGAATTGACCTAAGTCCTTAAAATGTTAAAAACTGTAGGGGTAGTGCCCCCGTGCCTACCCCGTTGGTAAGTGCCTGGTTTCTACTTTCATGAAAATCTATAAAATTTGAGAAATGCTTAGGCAAACTGATAATGTTTTTTCACATCAGCGCGGATATTCCAAGTACAAGACATTCCTACGGGAAACGTGACGAGATCGCCTTTTCCCATTTCGACTGGTTCGCCACCTTCGGGAGTGACGACGACATCGCCTTCGAGAAAGTAGCAGGTTTCTTCGGCATCGTAAGTCCAGGGAAATTTAGAAACTTCTTTCGTCCAAATTGCCCAGTCAAAAACCCCTAACTCATTAAGTTTCGATTGACTGGGTTGGCGATCGATTTTAATTTCCATATTTTTTCCCTAGCAAAACTCAGCCAGATTATACTTTACGCTCGATTGGGAAATTCGACAAGATTTACAACCCGATCGCGCCAATTTCTTTTTTCGATCGGTCGTACGTTCTCTACTTCCAAAAAGTTCGATAAGTAGGCTCTCAACAAACGCAATTCGAGATCGTTTCGATCGCCTAGAAAAGGGCTAACTCGAATTAAGGTTACTATACTGCCGTATCAAATTTTCAGGTCGATCGTCCACAAATAAAATTTTCTCGAGTGGATATCCCCGTTTTTTGACTTTTTTTAAGTCTTTGATAAATTCATAATCGCCAGTTTGCCAATGAAATTTTAGAGTACATCGATCGTTCGACCAGAGAAATACTAGTTTGTGGCGATCGGGAAAGATGCGATCGATAATTTCGTCAGCATAGTCTCTCGAAGATGCCGTCCACACTGCTACTTCAAAATTATCGAAGCAGTATTCTATAAAATATTTGAAGTTAGGTCTTAAATAGACATAGTAGTTTGGTACTTTAAAGCATTCTGGATACTCTAAGGGTATCTCTGTCGAAAAAATTAGTGTTTCATCTAAATCTAGAATTAAGAGCTTTTGAAAACAACTCATTATTCATTTTGATTATAATTTTTATTTAGCTTGTCGTTTTAAGATTCTTTTCTACGAAAGCGGAGCAACGCGATGAAATACAATGGCTAGTGGATGAAAACCTACTCCTTCGAAAAAATGATGAGCTTGCTCGTTGTTGAATCCTGACTCCAAAAGAAAATATTTAGCATTTCCTTGGCAACCCCACTCGATCGCTTTTTCAACGATCTTTCTCCCAATTTTTAGACCCTGATAATCAGGATGTACGCCCAAATCATTCAACCAACATTCAAGATGTCCAGCATCAGTCTCTTTGAGACTGGCTAATGCAAAACCCGCAACCTCACCATCGATCGTTGCAACAAATTGACCTTCAGTTGTCTTTGAATTTCTAATCAAATCAACAACTTCTTCATAGAAAATTCGATCGGCATTTTCAGTAGGCGAACCCGAACTATCTGCCAGCCCAGAAGCCAAATCTCCAAAACTAACATAAGTGGGGTTATAAACTTTACTGTATATTTCAGAAACTCTATTTATGTCTTCAAAGACCATTGCTCTCACACTAATATTATGTTTCATGAATTAACACTCCATACAATTAATTTTCTTAGATGTAAGTATTCAGCCACACCAGTTAATCGTCGCACCCACCCCCTGCTCCTCCACCGGAGGGGAGTAGAAGATGAATATTTTCAATATTTCATTCATTTCCCAATTTTTAGGCAATAATTCCCCTCTCACCGAGGGGTTAGGGGTGGGTTCGATCTCAAATAACTTCAACCTGAATACTTACAATAGATTGGACGAATTGACAGCAGTTTTCGTATCTTATAAACCCTAGAAAGTTGAAACGGAGTAGGGGTAGTGCCCCCGTGCCTACCCCGTTTATTTTTTTGTGAGTCAACCTCTTCTTTTTTACCGTCTAACATATATTACTTTTGACTTTCACATTAAAAAAATCTGAAAGCTACACTCTCAAGTCTCCAGCTTCCGAGAGAGAATGCAAGCGGCGATACATCCCATTTTGTGCCAAAAGTTCTTCGTGAGAACCGACTTCCGCAACTTGACCAGCATCAAGAACCACAATCTTATCAGCATCTCGAACCGTACTCAGACGATGGGCGATAATAATCGTGGTGCGGGTTCCGAAAACCGATCGCATTGCCAGTTGAATCGATCGCTCCGATTCGTAATCCAAACTCGATGTTGCCTCATCAAATATCAACACATCGGGATCGACAATTAATGCTCTGGCAATTCCCAACCGCTGTTTTTGTCCCCCAGATAATCGCACCCCTCTTTCCCCAACAACGGTGTAGTAACCCTTGGAAAGTTCGGAGATAAACTCATCAACTCTGGCAATTTGGCAGGCTTCCTTTACCCGATCGAAACTCACGTTTGGATTGCCGTAAACTAAGTTATCGAGCAAAGTTCCGTTAAAAATATCCACATCTTGATGGACGATCGCCAATCGTCGGCGATACTGAGCAACGTCAAGGGTGCGAATATCCTCGCCATCCATGAAAATGTAACCACCATTGGGTTCAAAATAGCGAAATAAGAGTTTAACGAGAGTTGATTTTCCCGAACCGGATTTACCAACGAGTGCCACCGTTTGAAAAGGTTCGACAAGTAAGTTAATATCTTGCAAAATCGGACGTTCTGCATCGTAGCCGAAATTGACCCCAGCTAGCTCTATTTTCCCTGTAAACCGATAAGAACTCTCCTCGATATCTCGAACGGATAAACTCGCCGCATCATCTCCCGTCGGACGTTTGAGAAACTTGTGGAACCGCAACATCGAGCTGTAGCGACGGGCAAAAATTTCGGCGAGGATACTAATAGGATCGAGTTCTGCATAAGCCATACTCGAAATCGTTAGCGTGGTGATGAAATGTCCCAAAGAAATTCGACCTTGGAGGGTGGCAAATAGGGTCGAAACCAAGAGACCGAACACGCAAATTTGGACGAAACTTCGCTGCCAAGTGGTTAACACCACGTAGCTGCGGTGAATCCGATTGACGACAATATTGTGTTCCCGCGCCAATCGCCGATTCTGCCGATCGAGTTCTCTGGCTTCCGTGGCAAAGGCTTTAACGGTTTTGATATTGGTCACCAGTTCCGAAGTGCGGCTTTCGGTTCCCTCCATATATTTATCGATTAGTTTTTCGCGCTGGATAATCGATCGCAGAGATTTGAGACTGAAGCCGAGAATGAGGACAAACGACACCAGAAATGCGATCGCGATTCGCTTCTCGATGAACCAAATGGCGACGAAAATACCCAATACCCGCATCAACTTCGGAATCAGTTGTCCGGCAATTTCCGGGTACATCCAAGTATGATTTTCCAATCCCCGCGATACCCGTCCGGCAATCCGTCCGGGATTGTTTTCTTCGTAGAACGAGAGGGGGAGGGTGAGGATTTTGGCGATACTTTGGCGAGCGCGATCGCGACGTGCCGACAAAGAAATTGCCCAGTGATACCATCCCGCCTGCCAGGATTGCACGGGGGCCCGAACGACGGTGACGAGAAACACCAACCCCAACAAGACCCCGAGTTCTAGGGAAGAATTTTCCGGCAGGTGGGTGAGGCGAGCAACCCCTGCCACAAGCTGCTGTAGGGGTCGATCGAGGGGACCTCCAGCCAAGATATTGAGAATTTGCCCGATCGCATAGGGAACCACCAAATCGACAATTTCAAAGGCGCTGGTAACGGTGATACTGTAGGCTGCCTTACCCCCGTAACCGCGAAAATAACCGAGAATATCTCGAAACGATGCCATGAC
>NZ_JADEXN010000397.1 GCF_015207075.1 Zarconia navalis LEGE 11467 | reverse complement strand
TGGTTCTCGGGACCCTAGGACTGCTACCCGCCCTACCCTTCGGCGGCCCTCTCCTGGGACTGCTTCTCGGCCCGGTTATTGGGGCGTTCGTCGGCGAGTGGCTGTATCGGAAGGACTTGAATGGGTCGCAGAGAATGAACCAAGCGTTTAAGGGGTGTATGGGGATCGTGGTGGGTTCTATTATCGGTAATGTTATCGAGGCCCTGCTGGCGATCGTAGCGATCGCGATTTTCATTTTCAGCACTTGGCCGTCGTGGGGCCTCGGTTGAGGAAAATGGGAGTGTCAATTTACGGCTTGACCAAATCTAATCGATAGCGATAGAGTGCCACCGGACGATCTTGCGCTTTAAAGTAGTCCGGATCTTGAGGCGAGAGATAAATCGCGGTGACTCGATCGGCGGTGACTCGATCGGCGGTGACTCGATCGGTTTCCATGTCATCAGATTCGATCGCATCGGGGTTTTGCGGTGGCTAAGCAGTGGGGGTTTCGACGCGGTTGAAGTAAATCCCGGATGTCGTGCGAAAGACTTGATCGATAAACTCCGTGGCGGCAAATCGATCGACGGCGGGGGTTTCGCTAAACCGTCCGGTGACGATCGAAACCAGTTGGCGATCGCCCCGAAAGGCACTCACCTGCCGATTGGGATCGTCGGGATCGACTTTCACCGACACCACACCGCGATCGCCTAAATAAGCACGGGCGATACTCGACCCGTTAAACTCGCGATCGGCAACAATGGGTTGTTCGTCCTGTTTGTCTCCCTTCACCGATACTGGAATCGGTAAAAATCGCTGCACTTTCCGGGACGGCAACTGCGGCAAGAAACGGACGGGAAACGTAATGGGGCGATCGAGGTACGGGCGATTGCCTTCAAATCCCGGTGTCACCAAATCTGGTGCTAGGGGTGCGACGAGATCTACAAGAATACTGGTAACTTCCCAGGTTCCCTCCATCCAGTCGGGATAGATTAAATCGCCCTGGGCACTCTCAATGGGTGGGAGATTTTGCCAATCGGGAAAACGATCGAGGCGTTCGACAAGGGGAGTCGCCATCGCCCTCGGACTCCACAGCAGAATACACAGGACGAAGTAGCAAAAGAAACGGAAGAGTTGGCTCATCGGGCTAAGTAATATCCAGTTCGCGTCAATACCGATCGTTACATTACCAAGGACTGCCGATGGTGGTAAATGCAGACCAATAGTAGGGATGAGAGAGATTGGTATTTTCGATGTGAGACAGTGTTGGCGGCAGAAGAATGCCATTACCCAAACCCGCACCGCGCAACTCACCTCCTTCTACCCTCACATTACCGCGAATCATATCGATTTGAGCTTGCCGCAATGCTTCGGCTTTGATCGGTGTATCGTTCAGATAGCTGTAAAACTCCGTCATCAATGCTAAAGTCCCCTCATCGCTGACGTACCACAAACTTGCCATCGCCGACTTCACCCCAGCGGCTACCGCTAACCCGGCAAAGCCTAATTCTGCCTGGGGATCTCCCACAGCAGTCTTGCAAGCTGAAAGTACGAGTAGTTCCACGGCAGGGTTATTCCAACCCAATAGCCGCAGTTCGTCCAGGCGCAATTTCTCATCCCACAGTTGAATGTAAGAATTGCTCGCATCTCCTGCTTGAAACTCCCCGTGGGTGGCTAAGTGGATGATGGGGTAAGCAAATTCTTGCCGTTGGGCGACTAAATTAGCGCGGGTAAAGTTTTCGTCAATAAACGCCTCTCCCTGCCAAATCTGTTGGGTAATTGCAGACAGTTCTACCGGAACCGCCGGTAAGGGGTTGAGATTTTCAAACGTACTTGCCCCCATTCCCAAAGCTTGGGTATTTTGCAACGCCCGATATCGGGTATCGATGAGGCTGAGGCTGGGAATCATGCTGAAGCTGTATTGTTCCACCAGGAATTGCTTGCCATCGTGGAGTGCGGCGATGGGTAAGGCGCGCAATCCCTCATCCATAGAAAACAGCAGGGTATCGGTTCCGGCGACGGTGAGTTCGTCTTTTAAAGGGGCGATTAGCCATTGATAGAGTTGTTGGGCGCTTTCGAGGTAGCGATCGGAATTTCGATAGCGCGGGTGAGTGATATCGCGACGTAACTGCCGCGCGGTGGCGAGGACTTCTTCTTTACTGACGTTGGGAACCACCTGACGGATGGGTACGCCTTCGGGGGTAAACAGTACTAGTTCGATTTGTTCGGGCAGCAGGGAAATGTACACCACTGCCGACTGATTGCCTGTTTCGGCCGCAATTCTGGCTAAGGCTTCTTTAGCATTTTCCACGCCGCCCGATTCGTCGTCACGCTCTTTGCCCAAGTAGTCGGTATACTCATCGGTACGTTGACGATCGAGATCGGCGAGTTCCGCAGTGGTGATGGTACCGCTGGTGTTATTGAGAATGTTGAGGTTGTTCGCCAGGGTAGGAGTATCGATCGAACCTCCCATTTTATAGGCGATCGAAAAGTCAATCTCCGAGGTGTTGCGGCGATCGAGATTGCTGGCATCCCCGTCGTTATTCGTATTGGACTCCTCCGAGGCAACGTTTCCAGCGATATCCAAGACAGAGGCAGGGTTTACCGGAATCGTCCCCAAAGGTCGATCGCCAAAGTTGGGACTGATACCATTGGATTCGTCGGATTCGATCGTACCAGTTAGGGGGTCGATCGTATTGCGATTTGCCTCATTTTCACCGTTGAGAATGCCGTTAATCAGGATGTCGCCGTCCGTCGTCAAAGTCCCCGTATTAATCTCCCCTTCGCGACTGTTGAGGCTAATATCTCCGCTACCTAAGGCACCTTGAGTGGTGATATCTCCAGTATTGATATCGCCCCTGGCATCCAAGCCAATATCTCCCGAGGTTCCCGTTTGGGCGAGGCTGGCAATATCTCCCGTGGTGATGCTGCCATTTTCACTGGTAAGGGTAATGTCGCCGCTATTTCGTCCGGCGATCGAATTAATCGTCTCTGTATTAATATCTCCCCCGGCATCGACATCGATATCGCCGCTATCGCCAGTTTGAGTTTGGGTGGTAATGTCTCCGGTATTCACATCATCCCCAGCGTTGACATTGATATCGCCGCTATCGCCCGTTTCAGTTTCGGAAGTAATGTCTCCAGTGTTGGCATCTCCTCCAGCATCGACATCAATATCGCCACTATCCCCAGTTTCGGTTTCGGAAGTAATGTCGCCGGTATTGGCATCATCCCCGGCATCGACATCGATATCGCCGCTATCGCCCGTTTCGGTTTCGGAAGTAATGTCGCCGGTATTGGCATCATCCCCGGCATCGACATCGATATCGCCGCTATCGCCCGTTTCGGTTTCGCTGGTAATATCCTCAGCAATCAGGTTGCCGTCGGCATCGACGGTAATATCCCCCGATCCGGTAATCCCGATCGAATTCAGGTTTCCGGTATGTACGTCATCACCATCGATCGAAATTATCCCACTCACGCCACTCGTCGTTTCAGTGGTGATATTTCCCGTTTGAATCGTCCCATCGCTAATCGTTGTCAGACTGATATCGCCGCTATCGAGGGAACTGTAGGTGGCAATATCCCCGGCGGTGATGTTGTTAAACGCCGTCACGTCGATGTCCCCTCCCGCGCCGCCGTTGGATTGGGTGCGAATATTTCCCGTGGTTACGGAACTCGCTGAGGTGGTGCTACTTTGCAAGGCGATATCTCCGCCGTCGCCGTTGGCATCGGTAAAGGTATCGAGGTTCCCGGTGGTAATGCTACCGCTGCTGCTAGTGGCGCTGAGGCTTCCTCCCTGTCCGGTATTGGAGTTGGAAAGGATATTGGCCGTAGAAATATTGTCCGAAGCGTTAAAGGTGACGTTTCCGGCCGTTCCGGCTTCCGAAATCGTTGTCAGATCGCTCGTCGTCAGGGTTCCGCCGCTAGTCAGACCAATATTGCCCCCCTCCTGAGTTCCTTCGGTGCGAATTGTTCCAGTGGCGACATTTCCCGCCGCATTTAATTGGATGCTACCGCCAACGGCAAAACCGTTATCGGAAAAACTATTCAGATTGCCGTTACTCGTATCGATACTGCCGCCGGTACTGGTAATGGCGATATCTCCGGCGCGACCGACCGTGGGAAAAAGGGTACCATCGATAACATCGTTATCTTCAATGGGTTCAACGGTGGTATCGATATCGCCGGTGGAAATGTTGCCCGTCCCATTCAAAGACACATCCCCCGCATTCCCACTCGCAGAACTGGTATTCAAGGTTCCGGCAGTGGTATCGATCGTCCCGTTGCTATTCAGGGAAATATTTCCACTGCCATCGTTGTCAGAAGCCGTACTCAGGTTGCCCGTAGTAATATTGCCCGCAGCGGTCACCGAGATATTGCCCCCACCTACATCGCCATTGGCGTTCAGGCTACCGCCACGGGTATTGATGTTGCCGATACTGTTGAGAACGATGTTGCCTTTATCGATCGTGCTGCTGTCGTTCGAGTAGGCATCGATATTACCCGTATCGATGTTTCCAACTGCGGTAAGCTGAATCTGACCCCCCGCATCGCTAGTAGAACGACTGGTTAAGGTACTGCCAGTCGTGTCGATCGTCCCGCCACTATTAAAAATGATGTCACCGCCGGGTTCTTGGTTCAGTCCGCCGGAAGTGGCCCTAATATTTCCGGTGGAAGAAATATCCCCGGCTGCGGTGATTTGAATATTGCCCCCCAGACCGGTGAAAGAAAAGGTGTTGAGGGTTCCAGTTTGAATATTACCCCCGGTACTTTCAAGGGTGATGTTACCAGAACTGAGGATATTGAAAAGATCGGAGTTACTCGTATCGATGCTTTCGCTAATGGTAATGTCGCCTAACGCCGTGAGGACGACATCGCCTTCGGGTTGGGTTTCAATTCCGGCGATATTTCCGGTGACACCGCCAATGGTAATTCCTTGGGTGGGGGAGTCGAGGAACACTTCCGTGGCGCTAGCTTCGAGGGTGTTGGCGGCCACGCGCAGGGGTGCGGATGCGGTACCGACGCTGCCGGAAGTACTCACCAGTTCGATCGAACCGGCACTGAGTAGGGAATCGGCACCGGGTTGCAGAATATCCCCAGAAGTCTTGATCGAAAATGCCCCGGTGGTGTTGACGTTCGCCAGTTCGATATTGCCGACGGTTCCCGCATTGCCCACACTCAGGGCGATCGTCCCGCTACCGGCATCGAGGGTCGTTCCGGGGGCGGCAAAAATGCCCCCAATCCCGGCTTGGCGAAGTCCGGCAGCCGCATCGACATCGTTAGCACTCAGGAAGATATTACCGTTCCCCCCAGAAGTATCGATATCGGCATTGAGAAAAATGCTGCGTCCGGCTTTCAAATCCAGCGTGGAAATAGTGGAAGAAACGATCGCCTCGTTGAGAGTAATATCGTTGTAAGCTTGCAGA
>NZ_JADEXN010000020.1 GCF_015207075.1 Zarconia navalis LEGE 11467 | reverse complement strand
CCCTAACAGGTTTTTCTTTCACCTATATAGTTTCTTTGCCTCCCCAGCTATCGCTTTTCAATACTCTCAGATATTCATCAATTGCAAAAGTATTCGATCGGTATAATTAACTGGGTATATTTAACTAATTGGCGTTCTGAAAATAGTTACTCGAGTGCTAAATCGTATTAACTACTACGAAATATTGATGGAAACCACGAATATACGGTATCCAAATCGGTCGTATCAAAAGTGAAGACGAGAGATACAAAAAGTTACAAAATATCAAAAGTTAAAGGCTTTTTAAAGCCCTATCGATCGACGTGAAGAATTGATATAGATCCTCCCAGTTCCTCGATTCGTATACCAAAATGGTAATTGTGCCGGACAAAAATTGTTGTGCGGTTTGCTCAGTGAGTCGATCGACCCGATCGACTGCCTATCCAAAAAAAGTCACCTCTTCAAGGATAAAAATTATGGTTCACGCTCGCGAAATTTCCGAAACGGCTATTGCTCCTTTCTCTCTTCCTCAAAATGGAGTAGCAGCAACCGAATTACGCCCTTGGGGTTCCTTCACGATTCTAGAAGAAGGCCCGAGATATAAAATTAAGCGGATTGAAGTTAAGCCCGGACATCGCCTCAGCCTCCAGATGCACCACCACCGCAGCGAGCACTGGATTGTCGTCTCCGGTACCGCTAAAGTCACCTGCGGCGATAACCAAGAAATCGTCTACAGCAATCAATCCACCTACGTCCCTCAAGGAACCTCACACCGCCTCGAAAACCCCGGTGTCATTCCCCTGGTTTTAATTGAAGTGCAAAATGGGGAATATTTAGGTGAAGATGATATTGTTCGTTTCCAAGACGACTACGCCCGCCACGAATGAGCGAGTCATTGGGCGCGGTTCCCCTCGAAAAGGCTACTAACTACTTTAAAATAATTGTCAGGGCGCACCGCAATGCGCCCCGATGTATTTGTATTTGGCGTACTATTAGTAGTTACGGGTGAGAAAGTAGAGCAAGCCTGCCAAAAGAGCTAGCACGATAGGACCAGCAATCGTAGCAATAATAAAAGCTTTGACTCCAGAGACAAAAGCGGCTACGACGGAACCAATGTAAGGAATTCCGATAAAGAGAGTAAAGGCAATAATACTCGATCGATTCCACTCAATATCGAGTGTGGGGAACTCTTCCTTACCTTCAAGTTGCTTTTTGTCAACTCGCATCCTCCGGTGTTTCCACTTAACTCTGGGAGCAAACTTTTTAAAGCTATCTTTAAAGAGACTTCCACTACTAAAATTTTTTTTACCAACTGAATTTTTCGATTCTTGGAAAGCTTTCTGAGTACTACTAAATTCCTCAACTACATTTAATTCGAGACTTGGTTTTGGCATTGCAGCCTTGAGTAGTTGCTGTGTTTTTAGATTATCTGGCTGTAGGTTATTGGCTTTTCTAAAATATTCTAATGCCTCCTTAGATGACCCTTTTTGTTGAAAAATATCTCCCAATTTCTGGTAAGCTTCAGCAATATTTGGGTCAATTCTCAAAGCGGTTTCGTAATGAGTGACCGCTTCGTCAAGTTGCCCTAGTTGAGCTCGAGCACTCGCCAACTTCATTTGAATTTGCGCTCCCCACTCGGGTTTGAGCATCAAAGCTTGGTGGAAGTATTCTACCGCCACCCCAAATTGACCTCGTTTTTCTAGAAGCTCCCCTAATTTTACGTGAATCTGGGGTAGCTCGGATTTACGTTTCAGGGCTTGGCGATAAGCATCGACTGCTTCATCAATTCGGTCTTCTTCACTTAAAGCATTACCCAAATTGATGTAGACATTTGCCGGTTGGTTGGATTTTAGTTCGATAGCCTTTTTGTAGGCAGCGATCGCTCCGTTAGTATCTCCTTGTTTCTGCACTGCCTTAGCCAGCTTTAAGTAAGTTCCAATGCGGTCGGGTTTAATTTCAACCACTTTCTGGCAATACGTAGCGACCTGCTCCCATTCTTGGTGATTTTCATGAATAGTAACCAGTTGAAGCAACGCTGGAACGTGATTTGGTGAAGTCTCAACCACCTGCTGCAACAAAAGATAAGCTTCATCAAACTTTCCTTCTTCTTTGAGCTTTTTAGCACAGTCGAACTTTTCTTTTGTCGCCACATGAGAAGATGGTGTTAACATAGTTGTTATTTTATCTCGAGCTATATATTTGGATTTTCTATAGACTTAGCTATTTTAAGAACTTCTTTGTAAACTCCTCTCCAGTCGCACTCATAATTACTCGCTTGGCTGGGTTTTTCTATTACTCGACCTCGTAGACGAACTTTATCGTCAATATCAACAACATAACGCTCGGGAACAAAAACAGGTACGATACCATTTTCTCGTTCCCAAGTACCAGGCTTAGAGAGAAGAGGTAGTTTTAGTATTGTTGTATTAGTATGTACTACACCAGGTTTATTAGCAGTCCAGCCTACTTTATGTTGAATTGTGCCATGATGAGTTAGATAAAAATCAATATTATGTGCCCATACTATACTTTCATATAAAGGACACCCAACTGTATTATATACTTTAACAGTTGAAGGTAACAGTGATGTTATCTCTTGGACAATTTTCTGCTCTCGACTAATAATTTCTTGCCATTGCAGGTTTACCTTTTTTTTGTCAGTTCCTGGAAGAGAAAAACCATCAATGACTACGGCAAGTTCGGGAAATTCGTTCAATAAATTTTTAATTATTTTTACAACGCCATCGACTTGAGAAATCCACGTTCTACTTCCCGTACGAATTGAAACCCAAAAAAACGGAAAATTTTTCTTCCTGCTCTCTTTTATTTCCATCAAAAAAGATTTTGGACATCTTTTTTGAGCAGATTTATATACTCGACTAGCTAGTTTTTCTTTAATGAAATTGTGTCCTAAACTAATAACAAAGTAATTGTTTTCTAAAATTTTGTATGATACTTCTTTACGAGTCAAATTCTCTATTTTATCTGGAGGTATTTCTGGAAATATATCGCAAATAAAACCTAATGGCTCATTAACAACTAAAAATTTATCTATTTTTGTTAAACAATTAGATTCATATAATTTATAAATTCCCGATAGCTCATTCCATAAATGATGTGCAAAATGACGGCTTTTTACAAGAACAACTGTTTGAGGATTATCTTTGCACAGAGTATACTTTAAAACTCGATCCCAATTACTTACTATAAAAGACTTTAGCTTATTAATATTCTGAATAAGGTCAACTTTCTTGGGGAAAAGAGTGATAATTAGATCGGAGCTGGGAAAGTAAAAAGCTGCTTTCTCAAGCCATACATCTCCAGTAATTAAGTAAAAGACTTCACTACTGACAAAGCGATAAAAAAGATAACCTTCAGAAAAAAATATAGATTTGTTAGAAGAAACATGTTTTCCTGTTTTTGGACATATAGCAGTAATATATCCTTCTTCTGCCATCGATACTTGAAACTTAGTTGCTTCAAGGACTCGACTGTAGCTTCTTCTATTTTGTTTAGAAAAACTCTTATTATTTTTTTCTTTAGAGAGCTTTGATTGTCTAATGATGCTCGATAAATTTAAATCTAAATAAGTTAATGAAAATCCGAGATTTTCAAGATAAGTTTTACTTAGCGCATCTAACTTATTAATATTAATACTTTGATATTGACTTATATTTTTGAAATATGATTCGATTTCTATCTCAGCTCTATCGTTTTTTACAGGGAAAGTGTAATTGTTGTCAAATGATTTTTTTAAATTAACTTGATTTATATAATTCCAAGCTTCTAGGTAAGAAATTTCGTTTTTATTCATGTTAAAAAGTGACTTTTTTAACTTGACCATTTCACTTCAATAACTGTGCTTTAAATTTAAAGCACGTATTTTTCTAAGGATTCCAATCTAACTTTATATTCAACAATTGTTCTAGTTTTTGGTTATGAGATTCATAAAAACTATATAATTTAGATATTAGATTTTCATCTATCTTAGAATAAGATCCTGAATTTTTTTTAGAATACTGAATTAATGGATATTCAGATAAATTTAAAAAATCAAAAACTTGGTTCATTACTTTACTTGCATTCTTACTTAAATCTTCAGTTTTCAAAATCAGGAATTGCTCCTTACTGAAAAAACTCATCCATCTTCTTAAAAAATAGAAATATAATCCGTGAACTATATAAGATTTACATTTCGCGTTCTTAATAAATGCTTGTGAATTTTCTTGCAATTCTAATTCTTCCAGTTCTGAATAAAATACTTCTTCTATTGAACGATTTTCCCAACCGGTTCTTACCCAGTGATGATATTGTGAAATTGCTCGTTTAACTGGGTCTCTTAACATAATAATAAGCTTGACTTGTGGAAAAGAGTTGAAAACAAGCTCTTCAACACCCGAAGTATAAATATAAGGAGTACTTGCTTCTCCTGTAATAAAAACATTTTCTTCTGGAACTGGAGGAAAATGAGATAAGTACCAGCTTTTTTCTGACTCAGATAAATGTAGGCTTACATTTGGGGAAGTTTTTCTATTTTCGTGAATTAACCGACTCAAACAACATGGCTCTTTTTGAACGGAGGGTAAGATATGAGGATGCTGGATCATGTAGTCATATAAAGATGTAGTTCCACACTTCATCACACCAATTACTAAAAAGTTTGGATTTTCATACTTACTATTATTCCAATGCCGCTCTGTAAATTCCGGATTAGACTTTTTTACTTTGCGGTACATCGCTTTCTGAAAACACAAGACTGATTCAGAAAACTCACCTTGTTTTCGTAAAAAGTTTCCTAAACTGATGTATAATCGCGTTGCGGCTGGCTTTGAAGAATCAATACTATCAATAGCCTTTTGATATACTTGTTTTATTTGTAAAACTTGCTCGTGAGAAAGTTGATGACTATACTTATCTGACCATACTTTAAGAAATTTATAAATTTCCACAAAGTTAGGCTTACTCTCTAAAGATTTGACACAACATTGAATAACTTTATCAATTTCGCCTTGCTTAGTATAAACTTTACAAAGTTGTAAATAAGATTCATGAAGCTGAGGATAAAGAATTAAAGATTTTTCAAAAGATTCAATTGACTCATTGAGCTTACCTTGTTTAAATAAGACATTAGCTAAATTATAGTAATGCCATGGATTATCAGGCTGCTCTTTAGCTGCTTTTTTGAAGAATAAAACACTTTCATCTAACTCGCTTCCCTCCACGCTCAGTTGCAATATAATTTTTCCAAAAAAGTGATAAACTTCTTTATTGGAACTAACTTTAAGCTCAATGGCATTACGATAAGCTAGCATTACATTACTTATTTGACCTTGTTTACGTAATAGCTTTCCTAAGTTTTCATACGTCTTGATAAAAATCTTAGGTTTTATTTGTACGAGTTTTTGATATTCACAAATTGCTTCATTTAAGTTTTTTTGATTATCTAGTAATTCAGCTAACTGAAGGCGAAGTTTAGCATTATTTGGCTTTAAAGAAACTAACTTCCTGTAAACAGAAATTGCTTCATCAAAATCTTTATTGTCTATATAAGTTTCACCAAGTTTTCGGAGAACTTTAACAAACTCAGGAGAAATATTAAGAACTTCCTTATATTTTTGAATTGCCGAACTTAATTGACCTTCGTTCTTAAGCTTATTTCCCGAGCTTACTAGAGATTCAATTAATTCTTGCTGATTCGCTAATTTCATAATTTTAAATACTATTTCAAAACCATCATTTTTTTATTAATAATGGCTTGTGTGACTTTTTCTGAGGTCTAGACTTTACGTCGTTTTAGTAACTATAAGTTGGTCGATTATAGCTAGTTAAAACGAGAAAGTTAGGATTTAAGTTTTACATTTCGTTAATCGCAGAATAATACATGTTTATTTCCAATTAAACTCTGTATTTGTGTAGTCTTCTAATTTCTGGTTATAGGGTTTAAAGAAATTAGAAAGAGTTTCCCGTAAATCATTACTCATTGGTGAATAAGATCGAGAATTATGCTTTTTGTATTCTAGAGTTGGATGGTCTGACAATCCTAAAAACTCAAATACATTCATCATCGTTAAGGCTGGTTCATTTTTTAAATTTTCGCTCTTCAATATCAAAAGCTGCTCTTGTGGAAAAAGAGACATCCATTTTTCTAGAAAATAGATATAAATTCCTCTCCCCAAACATCCTTTTTCTAGTTTTGTTCGATCGAGCTTTGGATCTGAAGAGCTGAGTATATCTTTCAACTCTTTCATTTCCGCTCTCATTTCCTCTTCAAAAGAGTGAAGATTCCTTCCTTGCTCAATATGCATATTGTACTGGGATAAAGCTCGATCGATCGGATTTCTTAAAATTAAAATAAGCTTAATATTTGGGAAAAGCTTAAATATTCGTTCCTCTACACCTAAAGTATTAAAATACCAAGGAGTTGCCTCTCCCGTAACAAATTCTGAACGCTTTTTAGGAATTGGAGGAAAATGAGATTTATACCATTTTTTTCCATAGGCGAAATCTCGGTTAAAGAAGTGTAGCTCTTTTTCCACTGAGGGTAAAACTTTGGGGTGCTTGTCTAAATAATTGCTCAGCGCCGTTGTCCCACACTTACCAACACCAATAATAATAAAATTAGGCTGACCGAGTTGTTTAGAGTTCCAATATTTTTGAACAAAATCTGGATGAGACGCTAAGTTTCTTTGATAACTTGCATTTTTATAACAATCGATCGCTTCCTCTAAATGACCTTGTTTTGTCAGTAAGTCTCCCAGTCTAATATAGCTATTTAGGGAAGCTTGTGGATGATTTTCGATCGCATGGCGATAACAAGCAATCGCTTCATCAAATTGAGAAGGCTTTATCCGAGCGTATTTTAAGCGACGATAAGGCAGCAAAAAGCTAGGATCGGTTTGAATAGCTTTGAGATAATGAGATATTGCCTCTTCTAAATGTCCTCTTTTTTTTAAAATATCTCCTAATCTGGCATACAAGCCTGCATTTTGAGGTTTACAAGATATAGCTTTCTCATAGCAAGAGATTGCTTCATCAAGCTGTCCCAGATTTTTGTGAATCTCTCCAAGTTCTCTCAAAACAGGAACAAGCTTAGGATCTAAGTTTAATGCCTTTTCATATTGCTCTATCGCCAGTGCAAACTGACCGTTACTCTTTAGTTCATCTCCTTTTTCTCTGAAAGATTGAGCTGTTTGGCTTTCTACTTTTAGCGACATAGTTAATTATTTTTCTATCTACATTAGAATCTACACTAGTAGGTTCTTTTTTGTTTTACCAGTCGAATTTCATATTCAAACGCTCTTCTAACTTTTCATTATACGGGACGAAAAAGTCAGATAAGGTCTGATATACATCTTCACTCATTGGAGAGTAAGATCCGGAGTTATGTTTCTTATATCGGGGAAGCTGAAAATCGGGAAGTTCTAGAAATTGAAAAACTTGCTGCATTGTTTCGGCTGGCTGTTGGCTTAAGTCCTCATTCCTTAAAATTAATATTTGTTCTTTAGGAAACAGTGCAAGCCATTTTTCTAGGAAACAAATATACAAACCCATTAGCAAATTACCTGTTTCCGTTTTCCAGTAATTCTCTCGATTGGTTTTCGTTACATCTGGCAGTGATTGTAAAACTTTTATTTCTGAGGCGATCGCCTCTTCAAAAGAACGATGTTCCCGACCCAGTTTTACATTCATACTGTAATGAGAAAAAGCTCGATCGACTGGATTTCTCAAGATAAGAATTAATTTGACATGAGGTAATGATTTAAAAATTCTCTTTTCAGCACCACCACTACTAAAATACCAAGGAGTTGCTTCTCCTGTTAAAAACTTTCGATTTTCGGGGATTGATGGAAAATGAGCTTTATACCAATCTAGTCCCGCTTTAAAGTTTTTACTAAAGAAATGAAGTTCTTTTTCAATTGAAAATAAAACTTTAGGATGCTGTTCGAGATACTTTGCAAGGGCGGTGGTTCCGCACTTACCAACTCCCATAATGATAAAATCGGGTTCGTTGAGATTTTGGAAATCCCAGCCTTTTTTAACAAGCCGAGGACGTTGTTTCTTTATTTTGTTATAACTTGCTTTTCTATAGCATTCAATTGCTTCCTCAATCTTTCCTTGTTTGGTTAGAATATCTCCTAATCTAATAAAAATTTCAAATGGGAGATCGGGATTTTTCTCAATTGCATCATAAAAGCATTGAGTGACTTCGTTAAAGTGGCTGGGGGGAACTTGAAAAAACTTTAGTTTTTGATAAGGAGACGGTAAATCTGGGTTAATTTCTATAGCTTTAAGATAGCAAGGCAGTGCTTTGTTAAACTGCCTCTTCTGAGTCAAAAGATCTCCTAAGTCTAAATACAATTTAGCAGGTCTTTCCGGATTCAATGAAATTGCTCTTTCATAAACTGCGATTGCATCATCCAGTTTACCTTTCTGGCTCAGCATTTTGCCAAAATCACGGAACACACCAGGTGGTTGCTCTGGCTTCAACTCGATCGCGTCTTGGTAAGCAACTATTGCTTCCTCAATTTGATTTTGTTGCTTTAATGCCTTAGCCAAATTGATATATGCTCGTGAGTTTTTAGGTCTTAACTGAATAATTTGTCGATAGCAAGATATTGCTGTGTCGAGTTCTTCACTTTCTTCGCAAGCTATAGCTAGCTGTTCCCACCCTCGTACAGAACTGGGTTCGAGATCGATTGCTTTTTTGTATTGCTCGATTGCTTCTTTAAAATTGCCTTGAGCTGAAAGCTCGTTTCCTTTCTCTAAGTTAGACTGACCTGCTTCTAACTTCATTGGTGAGGGCATGTTTTCGAATACTCCGTTTGTATTTCTCAAACTTATTTTGAAGAATTTCTTGTTATTTTAAATTTAAACGACCTTAGATAAGACAATACTTTTGAAGTATCACCAATCTCATGACTTGAAAAAATTTTATATTGACTGTTTCTCGCCTATTGTCAAGTCTTCTTGATTAGATTAATGTGGGTCGGTTGAACTTAAATGCACCGTGTTTCTTTTGAGAAGCTTAGCACAGAATTATGAAATTGACATGCACACAATCTTAAAGATTGCAAAACAAAAAGCTCAGTGTTTTTTCGCAAAAAATTCATTTGAACTTCACAAAAATATCAGCAATATCACTTAAGTCCAGAACGGTTTTCTGGGTTTTCCGACTGCGTTGAATCAATTATCGGTATAATATGAGCGGTTTTTGGATCGAGATTCCCCTCACGTGTCGAGCTGCAATATGGGGCAACATATCCTACTGTATACAGACGATTTAGGCATTGGCGGAGTCGCCCAGTTCAACCACTCGCTACTTTGTCACTTCGCGAGTTTGGGCTACTGGCTGACTCACGTCTGCGCTAAACTCAACAGTCCCCTTATCCAACGAGAACGAGAACTTGGTATCGCGCACGTAGAGTTAGCATCTCATGTCGGACAAGATCGACTTCGCACTCTCAAGGATATCCAAAGCCCACAAACGATATTCTCTCAAACACAACCCGACCTAATAGTCTTCAGCGATGGTTGGCCGTTTTCCAATTTTGCTGCCAAACAAGCAGCGATCGCCTTGGGTATTCCCTACATTATTATTCTGGGGTTTATCGAAGGCTCCTGCATTAACCTATCTTACGGTGATGGCGTTCCCTATCCCGAGATTGCAACCTATCAGTACAGCCGTGCCAAAGCCGTCGTTGCAGTTGCCCAGGAAAATCTGAATCTCCTGCATCAACTCTTCAAACTGCCGCCAACCCTAGGACAGGTTATCTACTACGGTCGCCCTGCCGAATATTTTACAGCTCCCGATTCTTCAGTACGTCAGCGGTTGCGCCAAGAACTCAGTATTCCCACGGATGCAGTGGTCTGTTTTACTGCCGCGCGGATGGAACCCCTCAAAGGCTATCAGTACCAAATTGCTGCTATTCGAGAGTTGCAGCAAACCCAAACTTGGTCAAAACTTTATTTTGTTTGGGCCGGAAGCGGTTCGGAATGTCTTTATAATAACGAGCAAGAACTCAAAGATGCCGTGGCCCAGTTAGGCGCGAGCGATCGCGTTCTTTTTCTCGGACAGCGTTGGGACATCCCCGACTGGTTGGATGCGAGCGATATTTTTATCCTCCCTTCTATCGCTGAGGGAATGCCTCTTTCAATAATGGAGGCGATGGCAAAAGGGTTACCGGCGATCGCATCTGCTGTTAGTGGCGTACCCGAAGAACTCGGTGAAACGGGAAAGTTGCTCGCCAATCCCAATCGCGATCCTCGTGCAACGATTCGGGAACTTGCAGCCACAATTGAAACTTGGGCCAATTCTGATACTGTTCGCCAATCGGCAGGACAAGCCTGCAGAGAACGTGCCGAACGACTCTTTCGGCAAGAGCGCATGCTGGCTCAGTACGGCGAAGTTATTGAAGGTGTGCTATCCTCCAAGCTAACTGGTTCAAACGGTATTGAAGTATTCGACTCAGCACGAATACAAGAGTTGGAACGACGCTTGGACTACGGTTTCCGAGTTTGGGAAGCGTGGGATGCTTATCGGCAAGGGAACTATCCGGAAATGGCTCACAACCTGCGAAAATCTTGGCAGCGCACGCCGTTTTTGAGAACGCAAACTTTTGCCAATTGGGTGCAAAGCTTCAGACAGTTTGCCGATTCGCGAGGCGAACAATTTAACGCTCGAACCCTCAGTCAACTTCCGGAATGGAATCAATTGCTCGATACGCTTTAGTCCGAATTAGAGCAATAACTGCTCGTCTACTTTTTTCCAAAATGCATTAGGACATTCAATGAAGTAACTTTAATGGCTACTCCAACAATCGCACCTTCTTCTATATCTAGTATGACCTCGGCTGAGAATTTCGAGGTTCGCTTCAAACCTAAATTTCTCGAACAGTTACCCAAATCGGTTGATAAGGTCGCACTTCTGGCGACTACTGAATACGAAGGAATTTTTAAAAATGGAGGAATTGGGACGTATTATGCGACCCTCAGCCGCAAACTGGCTGAAAAGGGGTGGTATATTATTTTGCTCCTGTTTCAAACCAAGATCGAGTTTAAAGGGGAATCAAATATTCCCGCGCTGAAACACATTTTCTCAGCTTATGAAGCGCAGAAACTTCTAGAACTTCAACCCACCCATTTAGCACAACTTTCTGAACTTCAAGAATGGGATTGGTTGGAGTATGAAAACTACAGCGCCTTATTTTTTACGCAAGCCATTGCCAATCATTTCCAAGATTCGACCGTCTATGTTGAATTTGCAGAAATGTGCGGACTGGGACATTACACCATTCAAGCGAAGAAATTGGGCATCCTGGGATCGCACTGCATTACTGCGGTTACCATGCATAGTGGGCAGGAATGGATTTACCAAGCAAACGGCAAGTATATCATCGACGCGCCGGACTGGTATCGTCAAGCTTGTTTGTTCGAGCAACTCTCCTTTGAAAATGCCGATTTAGCATTTTTCTTATCTCATTTTCTCAAAGCCAAAGTAGAAGGTTTCGGCTGGAAAACCGATCGCGCTCTCTATTTACCTTATTGTTTTCCAATTATGGAAGAGTTAATGGAGGATAGCCAAGATTTAGAGTATCCGAAGCCAGAACTTGAAGCGGGCAAAATTCCGATCGCGTTTTTTGGACGCTTGGAAGAGCGCAAGGGATTGCAAACTTTTATCCAGGCAATTCAATCTTTAGATGCAGAACTGGCTCAAAAAATTCATATTGTTTTTTGCGGCAAAATTGTGAACCTCTATACTGAAGCGCTAAAACATCTCAACAGCCAAGAGTATATCGATCGAGAATTGGGCGAATGGTGCGACTATAGCATTATGAATGGGTTATTCAGCAAGCAAGCTGTTAAGCTCGTTAGCGAACTACCAAATGCAATTGTATGTCTGACAAGTCCGGAAGAAAACTTTCCTAATAGCTCTCTAGAAATGGGGCAGTTGCCGATTAGTTTAATTGCTTCGGCAACGGGTGGATTTCAAGAAACATTGGGGTTAATCGAACGAACGGATTGCGTACGGTGGTTCCAACCGAAAAACTCTCATTCTCTTGCCAAAGCGATCGCCCAAGCTATTGGTGCATATCCCGAAACACCGAAGACACCCGATCGAGAATTTTTAAAAAGTGTCAATCAACATTTACTAGAGAAACGAATTGAATATATGGAATCGGCTTAAAATTTAGAACCGGTCGCTTTATCTGTCTAATTTTATCGCTGTCTAATTTCTAGAATTATTACTCCGATGTCTCAAACCGAAGACTGGCTTTCTCATTTGAATTCATCCGATGAATTCGAAGTGCGCTTCAAGCCCCAAATCTTAGAGAAATTTGCAAAATCTGCACCCAAAATTGCCGTTCTCGCATCGAATGAGTACGAAATTATTTCGAAAAACGGTGGTATTGGCACGTACTACACTGCACTGAGTCGCAAACTTGCCGAAGATGGATGGTACGTGATTTTACTCATTTGCCAAAACGAGCGAAAATTTGAAGGAGATTCGCAAATTCCAGCACTGGCACATATTTTTTCTCCTTTAGAAGCGGTAGATGTTCTAGAGCTCAATCCCATTCATTTGGAAATACTAGAAACCGCACGTCAAGATTCGGTTGGAGTTTGGTTTGACTACCAAAGCTTTTGCTGTTTCTTGCTGGTTAGAGCGATCGTTTCCCAATTTCCAGATTCGCTGGTTTATGTGGAGTTTGCGGCAATTTGGGGGTTTGGCTATCGCACGATTCAGGCAAAACATGCCGGGTTGTTGGGGCAAAAATGTTTGACAGCAGTTACCACCCACGGCAGTTTTGAATGGCTGCGAGAAATTAACCGCCGATACGTGGTAAATAATATCCCGTGGTTGTGGCGCTCGTATCATTACGAACAAGTGTCTTACGAGCAAGCGGATTTAACCTTTTTCCCGTCCTATTTCTTGATGGAAAAGGAAAAAAGTTATGGCTGGCGAGCGCCCCACGCCCAGAATTTGCCGTACTTCATTCCCCACATCGATCTGACGACAACACCCGATCGCATCACCGAGTTGCTTGAGGGGGAATTGAAAACCGATAAAATTTGCGTTATCTTTTTCGGGCGATTGGAAGAACGCAAAGGTCTGTGTACCTTTGTTGAGGGTATTAAGCAGCTCGAACCCAGTATTTCCGAAAAGATTCAGGTCATTTTCTTGGGTAAAATCGTCTCTCTCGAATCACCCAAGCTGAGTCATTTAAACAGTCAAGAATATATCGATCGAGAATTTGGCAATGAAGTGCCGTACAAAATTTTTACCGATTTCTTCTCCCAAGAAGCAATTTCCCTAATTAACGGTTTATCCCATCCGATTGTCTGCTTAACAAGCTTGCAAGAGAATTTTCCCAACACTGCCTTAGAAATGGGGCAGATTCCCATCAGCATTGTCGCTTCCGATACGGGAGGATTCCGAGAAACTTTGGGATTGCTGAGTCGAACCGACTGCGTACGCTGGTTTGAACCGGGAGACTCCCATTCCTTTCGCGAAACTATTGCCGAAGCGATCGCCGCTCATCCGGAAACCCCATTGGTTCCCACGCGAGAATCTTTTGATGAAGTCGATCGACGTTTACTCAAACAGAGGCTAGAATTTATGGATGAAAAATTGACTATATCGAAAGAACCCTCGAACCCCAAAGTCACGATCGGCATCACTGGCTTTGAACCCGACGAGAGCTTCCTACAGTGTTTGGTAAAGCTCGATCGACAGACGTATCAAAATTTAGAAGTTCTGGTGCTGTATCAGACTTCTCCTGAGATGGAGACAGCAATCGCCACCGCACGGGAAAAATTCCCCAACTATCAATTTATTGAGTCTGACGAGAATCTGAGTTTGGGGGCAGCATATAACCTGCTGGTGGAACTGGCAACTGGCGAGTATTGCCTACATTTCCTCACTCACAATACTGCCCTACCGTTTATGGTGGAAAAGTTTGCCGAAGCGGCAGTCTCTGCCGATGCCGATGCGATCGTGGCATTGCAAATGAAAGTTGGCAGCCAGGTAAAAGCTGTTAATTTGATGGAATGTTCGCTGCTGAAGTTGTTGGAGTTCGATCGCGATCGAGATGTGTGTGCTCTCTTTTCCAAACAACTGCTGACTGAATTTAAATATTCTGAAATTCGGGAGCTGCAAGCGGTCAATTGGCATTTAGTTGCTGCGGCGATCGCCACGGGTAAACAAATGGCTTACTATCCTTATCCTCTGTATTTATCCCAAGATAATCCCCAATTTGCGATCGACCTTGCCGACTGGCCTAAGGAACGGTATTATCTACGTCAATATCTCTCCCAAATCGACTCCTCCAAGTGGGCACAGCGGCAACTTAACTTGTTACTTTCAGGGATGGAACAACTTCTCCAAGGGGGGCAAAGTCACGCTCAAGTCCAAGAAGTTCAAGGGGCACTAGATTGGCAGAAAGCTGAAGCAGAGAAGTGGAAGGCACAGATGCAAGCTTGGATGGAAACAGCTTATCTGATGCAAGATGAGATTGAAATGCTTCAAACTCAAGAGTTTGCAGTGGAAGAAGTTACAGTGCAGTAGGCAAGATTCAAGTCGATCGAAAACGCCCCGAACTTATGAGTTCGGGGCGTCCTAATTTTGAGTGTGAAATCTTTTTTTTGCTACTTCCAATTGAAAGAGCGACCTAAGTACTCTTCCAGCTTTTGATTGTGCGGTTTGTAGAAAGCTGATAGCTCTTGCCTCAACTCTTCTTCAGCCGGGGAATAAGACCCCTTATTGTACTTTTTATAATCTGTGAGTTGATAATCGGGCAATTCCAAAAACTCGAAAACTTGCTGCATTGTCTTCGCCGGAGCGCTATAGAATTCTTCACTTTGAAAAATCAAAAATTGCTCTGGTGGAAAGACGTTCATCCACTCTTGGATAAAATAAACATACAGACCCAGCCACAAGTAACCTTGTTGATTTTTCCAGTACTGACCCCCTCCTTTCAGTCGATCTTGTAGTCCTGATAGTGCTTCAATTTCATCGTGCATCGCGTCGTGCAGCGATCGCTTTTCACCGCTGTATTTGCGATTGTTGTGGTAATGGGAGATCGCTCGATCGACGGGATTTCTCAGAATGGCAATGAGTTTGGTATTGGGAAATTGCTCTAATAAACGAGTGCGAGTCTCATTATGATTGAAATAGCTGGTGCTGGCTTCTCCCGATAGAAAATTAACCTTCCCTTTGGGAGTGGGTGGAAAATGAGACAGATACCAGTCTAATCCTCGCTCGAAGTTAATGAAAAAGTCGATTTCTTTCTTAACCGTTTGCACGATTTGAGGATGCTCGACCATGTATTCATAAAGCGATGTCGTCCCGCACTTTGCCGCTCCAATAATGATAAAATCCGGGCCATTAACTTTAGCCGAGTTCCAATATCGATCGACAAAATCCGGGTACGCTCGCTGAACTTTACGGCGAAGAGCAGTTTGATAGACGCTCGCCGCTTCCTCCAATCGATTCCTTGCCGTTAAAGCATCACCCAGGTTGAGAGAAACCCAAAATGTATTAAATCCCAGCTCGATTGCTTTTTGGTAGCAGGTAATGGCTTCGTCTAAAAAGCCTTCATCAATTAAGATTTGCTTGAGTTCGCGGTTGTACCAATAAACGTGATTGTGAGTTAAAGCATTGCCTAAATCTTTATAATAGACGGAATAATTAGGCCTGAGCTTCGTCGCGCGCCGATACGCCACTGCACCTTTTTGATACTTGGCCTGACTCACGTAAAATTCCCCAAGTTTGGCAAACGCGTCGCCGGCAGCTTGTGTTTCTCCTAGATCTTTCAATACATCACCCATCACTTGATAGGCAATTTCTACATCTTGATTTAATTCGATCGCTTTTTTGCATGCTGCCAGCGCTTTTTTTCGCTTCCCCTCTTGATAGTAGTTTTTGGCAATTTGGCCGTGAGTTTCAACAATATTAGAAGTCATTTATGTAATTTTTCCTAAACAAAGTTCATGGCTTTTGAGCTACAGCGTTTCTAAATTGAGAGTTTGGGTTGTAGTCTCACAGCTTGACGGTAATAAATACTGGCTTCGCGAACGTTGTTTTCAAAAACCAGAATATCGCCCAACTTTTTGTGAGACCAAGAGAAGCTAGAATCGATCGAGATCGCTTTTTGAAAAGACTCTTTTGCCTGCGAAAAGTCTTCCCGATTGAACAACACGACTCCCAAATTTTGATAATGCCAGAATGAAGGTGTCGGATTGGTTTCGATCGCCCGACGATAAAACTCGATCGAACGCTCGGACTTATAATCCTTCTTGACAAGGGCGTCGGCAAGATGGTGGTAGTACCAGCATTGACCGGGATCGAGTTGAGTCGCCCGATGATAGCACGATATCGCCCGATCCGAATCGTTTTGGCGCTCGAACATCTTTGCCAGCTCGAAATAAACCTTTGCTTCCTCAATACCCACCTGGATTTTTTGGTAAAACTCCGAATCGATTTCCAGAGCGCGCCTGAAGGACGCAATTGCTTGCTCCGACTGCCCTTGCAGGGAAAGTACTTCCCCGAGATGGTGATGGGCAACGCTGACATTGGGAGCCAGTTCGATCGCTCGCCGATAGCAAACTGTCGCATCGGTCAACTGACTTTGCTGTGCCAAAACCTTACCCAGCTCGATGTGAGCTTCGACAGCATCAGGTTGAATCTGCAGCGCCATCTGGCTAAAAACGATCGCCTCGTCCCAGTTTCCCTGTCTTTCTAAAGCACGAACTAATTGCAAATGAACGTTTACATCATTGGGCGTAATCTCTAGTATCTTATGATATAACTCGATTTGGTCGGGATTGGCTCGAGCGGCCTGATGGTAGGACTCCAGGGCTTGCTGCGAGTAATATTCGAGCCGTTTTTGGAATAAATCGCCCAATTTTTCCGACAATCCGGCTAGCTCGGGATCGAGTTCGATCGCGCGGCGGTAAGCCGAAGCCGCATCCTCCCACTCTCCCAGTTCTGCTAAGGCATCTCCCAAGCCGCAATGCGCCCACGCCGCATTGGATTTGAGTTCGATCGCTTTTTGATAAGTGTCTCGGGCCCCTTGCCAATCTTCTGCGGCAATTAGAGCCACTGCCAACTTTTGGTAAGTGGGGACGAATTCCGGTTCGAGTTCGATCGCCTTGCGGTAGCAATCTGCTGCTTCCGCCCATCGATCGAGTTTCTGATAGAGCTGTCCCCAGTTGCGGTATACCAGTGTAAATTTCGGATCGATCTGCAGAGCAGCTTGGTAATGGGCGATCGCATCTTCGGGCTGGTTCAGTTCGGCACAGATACTCCCCAAATTCGCCCGCACGTAGGCCAGTTCTGGCTTGAGGGCGATTGCCCGATTATAAGCCTGCCGAGCCTCTTCGCAATCTCCTTGGGTGCAGGCAATATTTCCGAGTATGGCATGGGCTTCGGCGGCTCCTGGTTGAATATCCAGCGCCCGCTTGCAGGCATCTATTGCTAAAGGCCATTCTTTGCGGTTGTAATGTTTCTGGGCCTCTTGAAGAGCTGCCTTGACTCGGGATTGATGCTCGGTGCTCGGTGCGGGAGAGTCGATTGTCAGGGTTGTCGCTCGATCGTTTTTTTCTTGCGGCTGGTTCATGTAGAGCTGCATCGCTTGGCGATAGTACCGAGCGGCTTCGTCGGATTTTCCTTGTTGGGTGAGCGCTTCGGCAAGATTCTGACAGGCGGCAAACAACTTGGGATTGAGTTCGAGAGCCTGACGGTAACAGAAAACCGCCCGGTCGAGCTGTTTGTAGCGAAATAGGATATTACCCAACTTCAGGTATTGCTCTACCCCCACACTGCTCGGATTTAGTTCGCAGGCACAGAATGCGCATTCGGCGGCTTCTCGTTCTTTCCCCAGTTGCTGCAACACTTTCGAAAGGCGATCGTAGGCTCCAGCAAAGTCGGGTTTGAGGGCGATCGCCTTTTGATAGCGCTCGATAGCTTCTGGCCACTGTTTGGCTTGAGCGGCTAAGTTTCCCAAATTGGCGTAAGCTTCTGCATAAGCCGGATCGATTTCGATCGCTTTAAGATACCATTCCCGTGCCTTCTCAATATCTCCGCGAGAGCGAGCGATATTCCCCAAGGTTTTGAACGTGGGAACGAAATTCGGATCGATGTGCAAGGCTTCCTCGCCCGCCTGGGTGGCTTCATCGAGCTTTCCTTGAAATAACAGTGCTTCGGCCGCTTGCTGGCGACTGGCTGCAATTTTTTCGGGTTTGTTTTCAAGTCCCGGACGGTCGCCGTTTGTCGGATTTCCAGCGGCTTCTTCTAAGGACAATCGCATTCCTTGGCGAGCGTAAATGGCGGCTTCTTCCGATTTACCTTGTTTGCCCAGGGCGCGGCTCAGGCGTTCGTAAACGCTCTGCATTTGAGGAGCCAACTCCAGCGCTTGACGGTAGCAAGTAATTGCCTGGGTGAGTTGACCGCGATCGAACAAACGATCGCCCAATTCCAGGTGTTCTTCGGGTTGAAATGCGTTCGGTTCGATTTCGTAAGCTCGGTAAGTGCAATCTATGGCTTCTGCATCTTTTCCAAGCTGGTGCCAGACTTTTCCTAAGCAATCGTAGGCTCCGACAAAGCCCGGATCGATTTCGATGGCTTTGGTATACCAACGAATCGCTTCGAGCCACTGTTTTTCCCCAGCAGCTAAGTTCCCTAAGTTAGCATAAGCTTCTTGATAGTCGGGGTCGCATCCGATCGCTTTAAGGTACCATTCCCTGGCTTTCTCGATTTGTTGTTGCGATCGCCAAATATTTCCGAATACTTTATAAGTGGGCGCAAATTTGGGGGCGATTTCGAGTGCTTTTTGGCACGCGGAAATCGCTTCTTCAAGCTGGTTTTGGGAAAGCAGGGTTTCTGCTTTTCGGGCAAGTGTTTCTGCTGTCTGTTCGGCGCTGAGAGTGGCTTGCATGGGCTTTACAACGAACGCTTCTAAAGGCCTGGGTTGGATTGGTTTTACTATACCAATTCTTTCCAAAATTTTCCGTAAGGTATCCAAATTAATTTGAATATCTTCTGTCATGGAATTGGGATACATCAGTTGGCGCATTGGATAGCACGTAAAGATCTCTCCTCGTAGATAATAGTGATTGAGATGGAGAAGTTGACTGATTGCTCCGAAATAATGTCGGAGATAGTTCGGTGAAACAATTTCGACAACCGATGTTTGCGGTTGGCAAAAAATAATGTTGGTTAAACCACTTCCGTGAGGGGCAACGACCGCCTTTACTTGCGAAAATAGGTGGATTTGCTCGTCTAAAGAGAGTTCTTCTAAATAAACCGAAACAAATCCGTATTCTTTTAGCAGTTCGAGAACTTCAGCTTCATTAAAAAGATGGCGATATCTCGTTTTAGCTCGACTAATATAAATTCTTTCTGGAGTTTCTGAGAGTCGATTTATTTTAGGTAAAAACGTTTGTCTGAGAAATTTAACAGACTCAGGAGAAAGCCAGCTAAAATGACTGGGTAAAGAGGGAACTAACAGACGATCGGCTCGAACATGAGGGTGGCGATCGCTTTCGATAATTTTGTTTTCCGGAATCCCCAAATGTTGCAAGCTTTCTTGTTGAAAAGGCTGCCGACATTGATTGACTAAAAATTTATCGATGCGATCGAAGTCGAACCCACCCCGTCATAAAATTTCCAGCCGGGGGAGAACGTCCACCATCCAGTGAAAATAAACGTTTGCTGACAATGCGGTGACGACGGCAACAGTTCCTTCAATTTCCGTCAGGGGAGGCAACTCATCGATGCGAAAAATCCGGTGTTGCCGAACATCGTGGCGATCGCAGCCGGGAAGTTGACCGGGATACTCCGGCGACACGTCAGCCAGGAGATAATTATCGGGGGTGACAATGGCCGTGGTTTCGCACATTTGCCACCAACTCGTTTGGGGCATCACCCACGCTCGTCCCTGGGGAATTGTCGCCACGAAAGTTTCGGGAGATTCTATGTCATAAGAATTGCTGCTACACCGGAGAACCCCCCCACCCAAATCCGT
>NZ_JADEXN010000396.1 GCF_015207075.1 Zarconia navalis LEGE 11467 | reverse complement strand
CCGTGATTGTCGATCGACTTCGCAGCGGACTGTCGCCGTTTGCGGCCGATAAACGCCACCTCCACCACCGATTGCTCAATGCCGGACTCTCTCAGCGATTGGCTGTGCTATTTATTTACGCGCTGACGCTGTGGGTGGGGAGTTTGGCCATGGCGTTTGCAGGACTTCCCAGCGGGTTTATTTACGCAATGGCGGCAACTTCCTTACTGGGGTATGCCAGTTGGAAGGTTTGGAAACACGCCAGGTAAAACGGGGCGATGGGGGAGATGAAGAGAAAAGAAAAATAACGACTCATCTATTTATTGTCAATTATCCATTTACATTTAAAGCATCAAGTAAAAATGTTTCGGTGTCCGTTCGTTTTCTCGTTAGGTTAGCTAGCAGTATACGCCCAGATCTCGAACTTCGCATCTGATGACAACTCGGTTTTCAACGAACCGTAACGATCGAGACAAAAATCTTCAAACTCTTCTAAAGCTCGATCGAATATTTCATCCGATATTCGCCAGCAGAAACCGTATGCCCGCAACTTAAAAAACTCAAGCAATTCCTCTACTGTATTGCTCACCGTCCACTCTTTGGCAATTGAATAGTTCGCTCGATACTTTTTCTTTTTCAAATAGGTTTCTACATCGATCTCTTTAAAAGTTGCACTCATAGGTTTTGCTTGGAGTGGTTTTTGATACTTGGATAATATCGATTTAAAATAACCCTCAAATTCTGCCCGTGCAGGTGGCGTAATCCATTGAGCGTTGAGATAAAAGCCTTGGGGTTTGAGGACGCGATCGATTTCGTCCAGAAAAGTCCGCCAATTTGAAACAGTGTGAATCATATGAACGGTCAGTACGACATCGAAACTCTCATCTACAAAAGGTAACTTTGAAGCATCTGCATTCAGCAGGGTTAGGTTATCAGGAATGGGATTCAATTTCTGACGAATCCGATCGAGCATTTCTTGAGAAATATCAATTCCCGTTACAGAATAGCCGCGTTTGACTAAAGGAAGAATATTTAAACCGGTTCCAACACCTGGTTCTAAAAAAGATGTTTTCGGTGTGGCTTCAACCAGTGAAAGAATACGATCGGTCACGTCTTCCGCTACGGTTTCTGTCATCCAACGGGTTCGATCGTAGAGAATGGCAATTTTGTCGTAATAGTTTAATTTACTCATTGGTGTGTGCTTTTTAGCCGCTAAACTACTCTTGTTTACTTTATCGATCTATCAATTTATTCACTCGAAAAAGTAATGACTCTCTCGACATCCGCAAAGAGAATGAGATTTTCAGCGTATTTCTCGGGGTAGGCATCAAGCTAACTTGTCTTTCAATCGACTACATTCATCTAGTAAAAGATTGAATTCGGCCGCTATTTTCCATGGATTGCGGCCCTTGAAAGGGGCAGCTATAACGGCTTCATAGGGATTTTTTCCAATTTGTTTGACAGCTGCGATCGCGGCTTGACTAGAGAATCCTCGTCCAGCCACAAGCCAAGCGGCTAATACCTGTCCCGTACGCCCAAATCCACCAGAGCAATGAACAACCACCTTCCTGTCCTGCTGTCTGGCGGTTGCTAAGAACGGTAACACTTGTTGGATGAGAATTTCGGGAGTAGCAAAGCAAAAATCCTCGATCGGCGTCCAACAGACACGATCGAATCCAAAGGTCTGTCGATAAAGATCGAGCAGATTGGCATAGCGAGTCAGCTCAGATGTCGCAAGCAAACAGCAAACGTACTTAATGTTCCGATTCTGCATAAATTCAATCCACTCAGCGACTTGCTCGTTACGATATCCAGGGCGAGCAGAACCAAATACGATCGGTTCATCTTCTGAAGCAGCCGCAAATTTATACATACTGATTATCGAGTGAAGACGATCGTTATTAATCCCTCCAGAAGTTTTCCAATCTTTGGGGCAACTCGCCAAAACTCACACTAACCCTATATTTCCGCCTCATTCTATGAATTCTAATTCTATTGGAAATGAGGTTTAGAGCATCAACATTCCTCACAGAGAACGATTGCTTTTTCTCTCTACTTGTCGTTATTTATTGATTTTATTTAACGGGACTGGGCGGATTCGAACCGCCGACCTAGCGCTTAGGAGGCGCTTGCTCTATCCATCTGAGCCACAGCCCCAAACAAGGCGATGTCGTAAGTATACTAGCAAGTTTCGATCGACTTCAACCCGACCGATCGCCCATCTTAACGATCGCTGCACCAGGTTTGGTCCCAGGGCCCTCCGCCCACTTCTAAGCCACAAACCGTACTGCTAGCACTCAGAATCGTTTGCCATTCTCCCGACGATCGCTTCTCTTTTAACTGTAAATTCAGTTGACCGTGCATCGTATCGCGACAGGCAAACACAAATCCCTGGTGAGTGGGGGCGCGTAGGGGCGTACCTGGACGGTCGGTGGTTCCGGTCAACTCCACCAAAAATCGATCGTTCGTCGCGCTCATTTGCCAACATCCCCAGGGTTCGATCGTCCATTCCACGCGGGAATTCCAAGGGACGAACTCGTAAAACTGACCTCGGTAGTGAATCCCCACCAACGCCACCGATTCGGTCCAGCCGATGACTTCCCGTTTGCCTCCCCCAGCCGTCAGGGCTAAATCCGGTTCTCCCTCAAAATAGTTGCAGTTCAACCAAAACCATTTTTCGGGAAAAGAACGGCCCCAATTTTTCTCCCCGTATGCCGGGGCATCAGTAAATTCGTAACGGCGATCGCCCCATTCGATCCAACCGGTGGCTAAGCCGTGTGCCATCAATATCTGCCATCCCGGCTCGAAGATCGGTAGAAATGATAGCCAGCCAGCGGTGGACTGCTGTATACCGTCGGAATCGCCCCAACCGTACACCGGTTGAATCGCGTACTGCCACCGACAGCGATCGCCCGTTTCCGGGTCTTGTAAGTTGCCCTGATGCCAGGTTGCCGTACCTTGATACCCTTCTCCAACATGGCGATCGAATAGGGATGCTTCGAGGAAAGTAGGAGAACTCGTTAAGTCCGTCGTTCCCCAATGCCCCAACCCGAGGCGATCGGGAGCGGCCCAAAACTGCCCTACGTCCGGAAATCTGCGGTACAAGTACTCGTCGTCGGGTCCGAGTATTTGCGCCCCGCTCAAACTGTAAGGGCGATCGCCGATCGGATCTTCGATCGAGTACATGAACGCAAATGTCTGACGATCCTCCGGTAGCGTCACCCGGTAGTACCATCCTTCAAAAAAACGCTCGCTTATCCCATCCCAGTGATAGCCACTGTGGGGGGTTTGTTGAGGATCGAGTTGGGACTCGGGCCAGAATGAGTTGGGGAAGTCGGCAAAAATCAAGGATCGCTCTCGAATGATTAAAGGAAAAAGAAGTAATAAGTCGTCTAAGCTTCGCTCAAAGAAGATGATATTTAGCCTCTTCCTTCACCACTTAAAAATTGAAACAGAATTCGTTTTTGGAACTCTATAACGTTATAAGAAAGCCTTCCTTATTACTCATTACTTATTACTTGTAGCGTTCAGCCATTTACCAAGACGATGGCACTTCGGCAACGGTTTCCTCGGAGGTTTCACCCTGTGAAATATCATCTAATTCACTCTCGGCCGTTTGAGCATCGAGAACCGTTGGGGGATTAGCGGGGGCATTCTCGGTCATGCGCAAGTTCCGAACCAGTTGAGCCAGACCGTATTCGAGTTGTCGGCCCGGATCGAGGTTGACCCAACCTTCTTCGGTCATTTTGCGGACTTCAAAGTGGAGGTGCGGCCCCGTTGAGAGTCCAGTACTTCCCACCCGACCGATGGGGTCGCCTTTTTTAACCGTCTCTCCGGCTTGGACGAATACTTCCGATAGGTGACCGTAGAGGGTCTCTGTAGTACCTTTTTCGTGTTCGAGCACCACCGCTAAGCCGTAGCCGCCTAAAAAGTCGGAAATGGCCACGCGACCGGCAAGAGCCGCTACAACGGGGGTTCCCATCGGTGCGCCGATATCCGTTCCCGTATGCATCCGGGCCGTTCCCAGGACGGGGTGAATTCGCCAGCCGAATGCCGAGGTGATCGGGGCGGGGATGCTTAGGGGGAACACCAAACGGGAACTCACCTGGGCGACTAAATCTTGGGGGCGGATGCTGCGATCGCGCAGGGCTTGGGCCGCAACGTTGTAGTAGGAGTTGTAGATTTGGGCGGAGTCTTCACCGGGTTTGGGGATGAATCCACCGGCTCCTAGGGCGATCGCGTTTAGGTCGATGGCGGGAATCTCCGCTACGGGATAGTAGGCGGGGACGACAGCTGCCGAGTACTCGACTCCCGCGTTGGCTGCCACGACAGAAGGGGCGGAAACCTCGAGTTCGGGAACTTCTAAATGGGGAACGGCGACCGGTGTTCCCGGATACGATGGGGCGGCGGTTGCAGTCGTCGGCTTCGATGGAGCGGCCCGAACGCACACGCTACCGGGAACGCCTTCTCCAGCCGCGACGGTGGCCTCGCATCCCGTCGATCGCTCTGAAAGGACGACGGCTGGGGCTTCGTCGTATGCGGTGGTGGCCCCGAGGCTGTAATCGGTGGTGTCGATGTAGCTGTGGCTGCCTTGGCTGGGTTCTTCGATGTATGCTGGCTCGCTATATTCTGGCTCGACGTATGTCGGTTCCGTATACTCAGGTTCGGGTGCCCAGGTTTCATACTCGACGATCGGCTCTTTGGCTGGGTAGCTCGGTTCGGGAGGTGCTTCAAAAACCGACTCGGCGGGCACTGCTTGAAGATTGGGTTTGGCTTTGATAATAGATGGGTCAACTTGAGCGCGTGTGGGTTGGGATGGGGCGAGCATCATCCCCCCGATCGAGATTCCGATACTCCCGATGGAAACCACGCTGCGGACAACCAGAGGCGCGTGACCCGAATCCGAATTGGTCGAACGTCTTTGCATAGGGGATTACTGAGGTGAACGATAGGAGCGATCGGGGACGAGATGTAAATGAACGATAACCAAAACATTGTTTATGTTAATGGATATTAACGCAATTGCACAGGAGACTGAGACGATCGATGCTTGGCGGTGACGAGCGAGATTCGAGTTCTTGGAGGCTTAATGGCTTGCGAGGGTTTAGTTTAGAGCGTTCGTCGAGTGTCTCGTAAATTCAGATTGGGCGGTCTTTTCCCATTTCTCCCCATTTGGACATCTAATGCATTGATGCAACATCGTATCCCAGATTTATATTACCGGGCGATCGGCAAATTTCCGGAAGAATTTCCCCAGTTTCGCCAGTGAGGCGAACGCGCAGATTGCCATCGCTATCCATCCCAACGACAGTGCCGGATTTCCCTTCTACCTCCACAGACTGACCGATATTCACCAGCAAAGTTTCATACGCCTTCACCAGCGACTCCACTCCTTCTTGTTGCCAGTACTGCCAGCCTCTTGCCAATCCT
>NZ_JADEXN010000395.1 GCF_015207075.1 Zarconia navalis LEGE 11467 | reverse complement strand
TATCTAAATAATATAAAACTATCCGAACTGGACATCTCTACGTGAAACTTTTGACTTTTCGTGACAATTCAATGACTCGTTTTCCGGCGAGTTAGGGCAGGACCGGGAATCAGTCGGTAAATCACACAATAGACATCTGGGACAATGAAAAACCAAATCAAATTAATTTTCATCCCGATTCCCCGCTCCCTCTTTTCTCCAGATGTCTAATACCGACAGAGCAAAGCTTTGAGTGACTTGGAAAAAGTCCCCTTCGCTCGCGTAAGTCCTGTTGCATCCAGACAAACACGGCCACCTATACTTCTCACCAACGATGGAACTCAGACACTTGCGCTATTTTGTCGCCGTAGCCGAAGCGTCGAACTTCAGCCGTGCGGCAGAGCGTTTACATATCGCTCAACCCCCCCTGAGCAAGCAAATCCGAGATCTCGAAGCGGAATTGGGGGTACAACTACTCGATCGCCGCGGGCGTCCCTTGAAACTCACTCCTGCCGGATCGGTATTTCTGGCAGAAGCTCGATCGATTTTGGCACAAGTCGATCGAAGTATCACCGCCGCACGACAAGCCGAACGCGGGGAAAGCGGACAGTTGACGGTAGGGTTCAACAGTTCCGCTGCCAATAGTATTTTGTCCGATGTTCTGCGTGCCGTTCGCTCCAGTTTTGGGGATATCGAACTGGTGTTGCAAGAGTTAACAGCCCGGCAACAACTCGAAGCCTTGCGAAAAGGAGAAATTGATGTGGGTTTCATGCATCGTTTTCCGATCGAAGAGGATGATGGAACCTTGAATTTTCTTACGGTTTTGCGAGAGTCCTTCGTTGCTGTCTTGCCCGAAACCCACCCTCTGGCGACTCGAACTGAAATCTCTCTCAACCAACTCGCTGGCGATCGCTTCATCTTGCCGCCATCTCACCTGGGAACGAACCTATACGCACAAATCGCCAGCCTTTGCAGACAATCGGGTTTCGAACCGAATGTCATCCAAGAAGCTCAATGGATGCAAACGATTCTGAGTTTGGTATCGGCAGGAATGGGGGTGACGTTGCTGCCCGAAAACGTCTTGAGCCTTCAACGGCAAGGAGTGGTTTCTCGAGGGTTACTCGACGAGACACCTGTATTAGAGATGGCTGTGGTTTGGTCGAGCGATCGCGTTTCTGTGGTGCTCGATACGTTTGTGAGAGTCACCCAGGAAGTGACGCGCTCGTCGGGCGATTGAAATGACTTGAGATACTCCGAGAGTACCTTGGCTAGAGTATCTTGGCTAGAGTACCTTGGCTGAGTGGCCATCGAATCCCACCTCGGCATCGGTCGCGACAATTAGTGCATCGGGGGGGTAATGTTCGGGAATATCCTCCACAGCAACCCAAGGTGAGTTTTATACGCAATTTTGTCGCAGGTACTCCAGGGCTTTGCGATGGCGAAGATACTCGAACTAATGGATAACTCTGGAGTTCAAAAATGGGTTGCTGCCCACAATTCATCTTTTAAGTCTATTGTCGATTGCGAACATGAATAGACTATTCTAGCTAGGTGTGTCGCACAGCGATCGCACCTTAAAAAAACAAAGATAAACTTATACAAATCCGGAATTTAAATCCTCTTAACAGTTAAAACTTGGGCTATCTAAATTTCTTCTTCAAAACAGAGACTCTCCAGAAAATTCTCTTGAGATGTTGCCACTGACTCTAGCAAAGATTTAAAATCTCTACACCGTTGTCGGACTTGATTTTCAAACCAAGATAATTGCCTGAGTTCGCTTTCTCCACGAACTTTTGCAACAATTCCGCGTTCTAAATCCTTCATCGTTACGCTAAGTTTGCGACAGATGTAAGCTATGGCAGCTTCTTCCTCTTCTAAGTCTTTTCCGCCTAAAAGAGCCACTTTAAGAATATTCTGCTGGCGGGCAACTTCTTTTTCTTCCGGCTGTAGTGTGACTTGAATCGCACTTTTATAGTAAGTTTTTCCAAATAAACCTTTAACCGTGTGGCGTTCGAACGAAATTTTCATGCTAGATTCTCTTAGATTGAAGTAATACCGTCAGTCATTCAATTGTTTGGTAACTTTTAATATTATTTAATGTTTTTCACCGATCGCCATCGGTCATTTGACTTAAATTTCGATCGGGAACGTATTGAATGGAAGCATTCTAATCTAATTTTCGATGGCTCTTAACTTTATCCTTTTACGAATTAATATTCATTTCGATCTCTAGCAAGTTTTTGGTATCGTTCGTAATTTCACAGCATCAATTGAAGAATCCCAGTTGAAAATCAGTGAAAACACATAGACTTAGGTCTCAATTGGTATTGCTCGATCGAAGTCTCAGTCCGGATCGATTTTCTGTTTTGTCAATCCGCCATTTTGCTAATTTTCTCAACATTGGAGAATTAAAAACGACGAACAAAACTGGCAATGAGTGAAGCAAAAACGCTTATTTTGCTAGTTTTGCGTATATTTTGGGAGATTCTTGCCATCCGTCAACGGGCTAGTAATGTCAATATAAAAAAATAATTGAGAATGAATGGACGATACCCATCCGCATTTCTCTCTCCAGATTTCTATCCCCGAGAAGATTTCAGCGATTGGTGACAGTCTTACCCGTGACAAAGTCAGCTTAAGTAGTGTGTCAGTATTTTTACGTATTTTTTATTTAAACGATATAATTTCAGTATTATTACGTAAGTGTCGATCGAGGAAAAATGTCCTCCCATACTAAAACTCAAAAGCAAAATTAAGTATAAATACGCAAAAAATATCGAACCCAGCCAAACTCAGGAGCAAAATCTCAATGTATTGATGGAATCAGATGTAAACTTTCAATGAAGATTCCGGATAAGCATTTAGCTGCTTTAAAAACCATGATATAAACGAATTAATAAAATTCTCGTACGCATTCAACTTCGTTGCTTTTTATTAAGCCGAGATTTTAAGATAGTTTCCTCAAATAAGTAACTATCTCTGGTATCTCATCTTAAAATCGAACCGAACTGCAATATTTTGTGGAGCGCTCGAATCACACTCGACAGTGATGATATGAGTGCAGGTTCGAGCTGACTAAGATGTCTGTCGCATAAATTTTTCACCGAATCTTTAGCTTGAGTTCGTTTTTTGTATTGTGTAAACAATCGTGACAGAAACCCAAGCTTTTGCATAAAAACAGAGATAGGTTCTGAAAAATTTTTAGAGACTCGAAAATCTCAACACATCGACGTTGTTTGTTCGGTCGAGTTATCTAACGAGCCGTTGAAACTTCGATCGCATATCGAGCTATTCCCAAAAGTGCAAAATGAAATCAGTACAGAATTCCATCTCATCCCGATTGAATGTAAGCGATGGATCCGCAATTCATTCCCAGACTCGATTCCATCGCCAATCCTTAACTCCCCTGGTGAGCTTCGGCGTGCCCCTGTATAATGCCGAACGATACTTACCCCGACTGTTCGACTCTTTGCTCGCCCAAGACTACTCGAACTTTGAAGTCGTGGTTAGCGATAACGCTTCAGACGATCGCACGCCAGAAATTTGCCAAAACTATATTCGTCGCGGTTTACCGGTTCGCTATCATCGCAACCCGTCAAATATCGGTCAAATCGACAACTTCAATTGCGTGCTAAAACTCTCCCGTGGCAAGTATTTTCGCTGGGTTGGTTCCGATGATTGGTTCGACGCGAGTTACACGCGCAAATGCGTAGAACAACTCGAAGCACGTCCGGATATCGTTGGTGTCACAACCTATCAAGATCACATCACCGACGAAGGCAATCGCTACTACCAGGAATATACGGGCAAACGTCTCGAGTCCCCAATTCCCCACCTCCGATTTCGGCAAATGGTGTGGTTTATGACCGCCCATTACGGCTATATCGATCCGATCTACACGATGATGCATCGAGAGATGTTGCTCAAAACCCATAAAATCCGACCCGTCCCCCGCATGGATCAGGTCTTGTCTGTGGAAATTGCATTGTTGGGGGCATTCGAGCACATCCCCGAATGTCTGTCCCACCGTCGCCGAGAGGATTTTTCCCGCACCACTAGTAAAGCTTTGAGCGATCGCTATCAACCCGGTACGCAAAAGAATCTTATCGATCCCATTGTGGGTGTTGCCAGTGCTTTTGGGGCAGTGGTTTGGGCCAGCGATCTGAAAATCCTTGAAAAATTATTGTGCCTAGAGGCAATCGTCGGTTTTGCCGGAAAGCGGATGTGGCGAAAGATGTACCTGCAAGCACGGGAGACCGGTGGTTCGGCGCGTCGTTTTCTACCCTTTGCCGCGAAAGGCAAGCTAGTGGGAACGACAGTTCAGTAGGCTAAGCTGGTTGAAAAGACGATCGGCTCTTGGGAACGAAACGAAAGCTCGAGAGCCGATTTCTGACCAGATCGCAATCGAGACCGATGTACGACTTTGCAATTATTGGCGGGGGAATCGTGGGTCTGTCCACCGCGATGGCGATAGGCGGGCGCGATCCCCACGCTCGCATTTTAGTCCTGGAAAAAGAAAGTTGCCCGGCAGCTCACCAAACTGGGCGCAACAGCGGCGTGATTCATTCTGGGATTTACTACAAGCCCGGCAGTTTCAAAGCCAAATTCTGCCGCCAGGGAAATCGATCGATGGTGGAGTTTTGCCAGCAGCACGACATTCCCCATGAAATCTGCGGCAAAGTTATCGTCGCCACCGAACGCGCAGAACTTCCCGCCCTCGATCGCCTTTACCAACGCGGTTTAGAAAACGGACTCGACATTGCCCGACTCAGCCCAGAACAGGTAAGGGAAATCGAACCCCACGTCCGCTGTTTGGGGGGGATTCGGGTAGACTCCACCGGGATTGTAGATTATCGTCGAGTTTGCCAAAAATATGCCGAACTGTGTAGCGAACGCGGTGTGGAACTGCGGCTGAAAACAAAGTTGGAAAGCATTCATTCCACCCCCGAGGGTCGAGTTCTCGAAACCAACAACGGCACTTTTACAGCGCGGATGACAGTTAACTGTGCCGGACTGCACAGCGATCGGGTGGCGAGATCGAGCGGGGTCGATCCGGGGGCTAGAATCGTTCCCTTTCGTGGAGAATACTACGAGCTAAAGCCCGAAAAGCGCCATTGGGTCAAAAATCTTATTTACCCAGTTCCCAATCCCAGTTTCCCCTTTTTAGGCGTTCATTTCACCCGCTCGATCGACCGTAGCGTTCATGCCGGACCGAATGCCGTCCTCAGCTTCAAACGAGAAGGCTACAGAAAAACGGATTTCGACTGGCAAGATTTTAGAGAAATTGTCACCTATCCTGGTTTTTGGAAGTTGTCGGCACGCTATTTCGATGTGGGGGTGCAAGAGATGATTCGTTCTTTTAGAAAAGCGGCTTTCGTTCGCAGCCTGCAACGGTTAATTCCTGAAATTCAAGCCGACGATCTCGCGCCCATCCCCCCCGGAG
>NZ_JADEXN010000394.1 GCF_015207075.1 Zarconia navalis LEGE 11467 | reverse complement strand
ACTACGCGCTGATTATTCGATCTCTGGTGACTCTAGAAGGAATTGCCATTAACGTCGATCCCGAATTCAAAGTCCTCAGCAAAGCTTACCCCTACGTTGCCAAGCGCCTGCTGACCGACTCCTCCCCAGAATTACGAACGTCTTTGCGCGAACTCCTGTTTAAGGATGGGAGTTTTCGTTGGAATCGCTTAGAAAATTTGCTAAAAAATGCCCGTACGAGCGATGATTACGATCTCGGAGCGGGATTGAACCAGGCGTTAGATTTTGTCTTTTCCGATCGCGGTTCCTTTGTTCGCGAGCGTATTGTCGAGGAAGTGGTCAAAAATGTCGATTTGCTCACCCAAGATGCCGCGCGAAGTACTAGGGCGGCTTTAGGGGAATTGTTGGGTTGGCAGCAACCTGTGCCGTCCAACGGTCGAGTGTCGGTAAAAGTGCCTCAAGAGCGGCAAGCATTGGAACATATCAAGCGGATTTTAACCATCTTGCGCGACACGCCGGGATTCGATGCGATGGACTTACTGCCGCGCGTTCCCCAACTGCTGGTGAAGCCGGAAACTCAACGCATGGGTCAGGAAATTGCCAGCAACTTAGCTCAAAGATTCTTGGCGCGGATGATTCGGAATCTCCTGCTCGATGAAAACCCGGTGCAACATCCGGTGCAACATACCGAAGGTTCCCGTCGCGTACCCAAACTTCCCCCTGGGTCACCCACCAGTCGTTAAACTCGATCGAGAGTTCCTTTTTCACGTATACTCGATGTGACTCGTTGCTCTTAGGTTTTGGAGCTGACACTTTCCCTTTACGAACTGGCTGGGGTAGTTATATGAAAGCTGTCGCGCAATCGTCACAAATGAATTGGCAACTCTGGCTGCCGGCATGGGTTGCTGGAGTGGGTTTGGCTGCGGTTACGGTACTGAGTCTGGGATACGTGCTGACTCGTCCCTGCACCATCGGTCCGTGCAAACCCATCACCCGCGCCCAGCAGCTGAGCCAGAACAGTCTGGAAAAACTCGATACGGAGCGATCGACCGCTGCATTTATCGCTGCGAACCAGCAGCTTGCCGAAGCTGGGGAACTTTTAGAAGATATTCCCCGCTGGTCTACCCATTACGGTACGGCTAAAGAGTTGCAAGCATTTTATCAAGAGCAGAGGCAAATGTTACTTGAAGCCTCCGGTGCTTTGAATCGAGGGAACTTAGCAGCGCGAAAAAGTCAAAATCCCCCCCATTCTACCGAGCAGTGGCAAGAGATTCAAGAGCTGTGGGAAGGGGCGATCGAAGAACTCGAACAAGTACCTCAAAATAGTCCGGCGTTTGAGTTCGCCCAGCAAAAACTCTCGGAGTATCGATCGAACTTAGCGGCGATCGAACAGCGCAAAACCGTCGAAGAAACCGCCAGCGAAAAACTCGAAACCGCCCTGACTGCTGCCGAAATCGCCCAAGCGCGGCAAAGTGTCGCTCAGAACCTCGAAGAGTGGCAACTCACCTATGCCAGTTGGCAAACGGCGATTGCGGCCTTGCGACGGGTTCCTCAAGGAACCTTGGCTGAAGAACGTGCGGAGGAACTGTTTGCGGATTACGAACCACAATTCGTGACGGCGAGGGAACGGCGAACCCAAGAGCAAATCGCCACCAACTTTTATAATGAAGCGATCCGGCTAGCCGATCGGGCGAAAACCCTGCAAGAACAGCGCAAGTGGAATCAGGCGGTGTCCCATTGGCAACAGGGCATTGGGGCCGCCGGACAAGTGCCCGAGGGTAGCTCCTTGTATCCCCAAGCTCAGATCCTGGTGCAATCTTACGCTCAAATTTTGCAGGGAACCACCGCCATCCGACGGCAGGTGCAGGCACTCGATCGAGCGCGCGCGGAACTCAAAGATTTGTGTGTCGGCCCGATCGTTATCTGCGAATATACCAGCAGTCGCGAGAAGATTAAGGTGTTCGTGCTGCCGCTGTATATCGAATATATTCGCAATCTCACCCGCAACTCGAACGCGCAAGGGGATATCGACACTCGCACTCGCATCGAAGAGCACAAACGTATTCTTATTGATGGATTGACTGCAATTAGCAATCGATCGAAAATTCCGATGGAGCTATATCAAAAGTCTGATGGCAGTTTAATTGGTTCCCATCAACCGACTCCTTAATTGAGAATTCGGAATTCGGAATTCGGAAAGAAAGACAAGGACAAAGAAGGACTCATCAATTGTCAATCGTTCGTTTGTCATTTCCCATTGCCCGCGCATCAAATGACTTCTAATCCCAGTTTATGTCAATTCATCGATCGCCACATTCAACAAAGTGCTCAACGGCGAATAACTTTTGCTGAATATATGAACTGGGTACTGTACCATCCCCAGTACGGCTATTACAATGGCAAAGGAAAATTAGGTGCGCCGGGAGACTTTGTGACCTCCGTGCATTTATGTTCGGATTTTGGAGAAACCCTTGCCGAGCAGTTTTTCCAAATGTGGCAAGTTTTGGGCTGTCCAAAACCGTTTCATTTAATGGAAATGGGCGCGGGACAAGGTATTTTAGCCGGGGATATTTTAACGTATATTCAGCAAAAACATCTTGATTTTTTTGACGCGATCGAGTATATTATAGTTGAGAAATCTTCTGCCTTAAAAAAAGAACAAGAACAGCGACTCAAACGGCAATTTCAGACAATATCAATTCGCTGGTGTGAATGGGAAGAAATCCCCCCAAATTCAATTATTGGTTGTTGCTTTTCCAACGAACTGGTTGATGCCTTTCCCGTGCATCAGTTTGTTGTGAATGGGGGAAAACTGCAAGAAATTTACGTCACCACATCCTCCGAAATTTCAGAAAAGACTGAAGAAAACGGAGCGCAATTTAGCGAATCGATCGGCGAACTTTCCACCCCCAAAATCGATCGATATTTCCAGACAATGGGTATCGATTTGAGTACCTATCCCGACGGTTTTAGAAGTGAAGTGAATCTTGCCGCCCTCGATTGGATCGAAACCGTCGCCGGACGGTTGCAACGGGGCTACCTGCTGACGATCGACTACGGCCATAATGCTCGGCGTTACTACAGTTTGGGTCGATCGAGCGGAACCTTGCAGTGCTACTACCAGCATCGATATCACGACAACCCCTATATCAATGTCGGCCATCAAGACATCACCGCCCACGTCAATTTTACCGCCTTAGAGCAGCAAGGAGAGCAGTGCGGTTTATCCACCGTCGGATTTACCCAGCAAGGGCTATTTCTGATGGCGCTGGGGTGGGGAGAACGCCTTTCCACACTGGGGCGGCAAGATGCATCCGGAGATGGGCGAACGGCCACTGCCCGAGATATCGCCACGATTATGCAACGTCGCCAAGTTCTTCACTCCCTCATCGATCCCATGGGGTTGGGGGGATTTGGAGTCTTGGTGCAAAGTCGGGGGTTATCAGAAACCGAGAAAGGGCAAATGCTAACGGGACTCACGGAACCCACCGGTAGTATGACATCGGGTTAAGGTTAAACCGAATATCTAAATGCTGACGGAAATGGCGAAAATCAACATCAATTCCCATTCATGAAAATCCATCTCACTTCCCAATTTTATGCCTGTTCGTTAGGTCTGGTTTTACTGCTGTCATCGGGTGCTTGCGCTCGGGTATCGACGGTTTCTCCAGTTCCGGTGGCAATGTCCGACGAACAAACCACCACCAACGATCGAATTTTACAAGAGCTGAAAACCGCCGATATTATCTACTTAGGAGAAACCCACGATCGCCCCGCAGATCGTCAAGGACAACTGGAGATTCTTGAAGCATTACACCAAGAAAATCCAAATATGGCGATCGCCCTAGAAATGTTTCAGCGTCCGTTTCAAGGGGTTCTCGACGATTACCTCGCCGGAAACATCACCGAGGAACAGCTTCGAGAACGCACGGAGTACGATACGCGTTGGGGCTTCCCTTGGGAATCCTACGCCCCCCTGCTGCGATTTGCCAAAGCCCGTCAATTGCCAGTACTCGCACTTAATACCCCCACAGAAATCACCCGTAAAGTCGCCGGTACGGGCTTAGAAAGCCTCGAACCTGCCGATTTCGAGCATATCCCCCCCATCGACGAAATCGACACCACCCACGAGGGATACCGTCAGATGCTGCTAGAAGTCTTCAGCGCTCACCAACACGGGGGACATGGCAATAGCGATGGCTTCGAGCGCTTTTTTGCCGCCCAGGTGTTGTGGGATGAAACCATGGCCGAAAAAATTGCCCAGTTCTACCAGGGGAACCCCGACACCCAAATCGTTGCCATTGCGGGGCGCGGGCATATCGTTTACGGTTACGGAATTCCCAGTCGCGTCGCCCGACGACTGGCTGCCTTCGATGCCATCGGGCGTTCGGTATTGTTCGGCGCGCCGGAACCGGAATTGACATCAGAGACCCAGACATCCGAAACTGAGGCGATCGCCGACTATTTTTGGTTCAATTGAGTTAGATTCCGACCCTCCTAAAACTCGATCGATATGGCACTATTAACTCCTGACGAAGCCCTCTCTCGCATTCAAAACGGACAATCGCTCAACGGTGCAGAATTGAGCCGTATCGATTTACAACGGGCGAACCTCGACGGTATTGGGTTTGTCGCAGCCTACTTGCGAGGCGCAAATTTATCCGGTGCCTCTTGCCAAGAAACCGATTTTAGTCGCGCCACTCTCATGTTTGCCCGCTTGTGCGGGGCGAGTCTGGTGCGGGCGAATCTCTCGGAGGCAGAACTCAACAGTGCCAACTTCGAGAATGCCGATTTGCGGGAAGCTTTGGCGAGTCGAGGGATTTTCTACGGAGCTAATCTTAACGGAGTGCAAGGGATTTCCGCAAAATTCGATCGGGCAGATTTCCGAGAAGCCCACGCCGAGGCAGCTAATTTTAGCGGGGCAAATTTAGAACGGGCAAATTTGAGTCAGAGTCGATTGTCTCAAACAAATTTCAGCGGGGCAAATCTGCATCGGGCCAACTTTTTCGAGGCGCATCTCGATGGATGTTTGGGGTTGCACGCCAACTTGGAAGGTGCGATTTTTGCTGGGGCGATCCTAGAGAATGTCGATTTGACTCAAGCTGATGCGATCTCGGCAGATTTCCGAAACGTTCGGATTGTTGGAGCAATTGCCACCGAAGCTGAATTTCTCGAAGCGAACTTCGATCGAGCCAGCATCGAGAACGCCGACTTTACCAGTGCATCTTTATTTGCCGCCAATCTGGAAGGGGCGACTTTATCGACCGTCGATCTGACCAAAGCCAATTTACGAGATGCAAATTTAGAAAATACCACCTGGGAGGGGGTAAACTTTTCCCGAAGCGACGTTGCCGGAGCAGCATTTGGTGGGGCTATTGGGTTAACTGACGCTCAAAAGCAGTGGTTGCGGGAGAATGGTGCGGTGAACGTACCGCGATAGGCTCGGAG
>NZ_JADEXN010000393.1 GCF_015207075.1 Zarconia navalis LEGE 11467 | reverse complement strand
AAAATAAAGAATCCCAAAATTCCCCAGGACATTTCGGTGCGATAGCCTTTCCAAAGCCCAATAAAATCTCGATAGAATAGAACGGGAAGGCTAGCAACAATACCAAAATAAATACCAAACCAGTCTCGATTATCTAATGGTAAAACATGATGTAACTTCAGATGAATTTTAAAGATTTCATCAATGGAGCCGTAAATGAGTAAAATGCCGAGGGTTAGCATGAATTTATGAGAGGGCACAGCTGAAGAGCGCGGCAATACTCGAAACATCACCAAAGCAATAAAACCGATCGCAAATAAATGTAATGCTTGCAAGCAAGAAGAAACCGTCATTTGACCGTTCATATCAAAAGGGGCGTAGGGAATTCCCGAAATCGAGATACTGCCGAGATAGATGAAAACGATGGCAACCTCAAACGCGATCGCTCCTTTCAAAACGATCGGCGTCACCTTTTTGACTTGACCTGTGGTAAGATTCATCAAAATTATTCTATTCGAAGTGCTATTCAAAACTACTCCTTGCAGTGTATTAATTCCGTAAAAGCTTGAAGTTAATTGAAGGAATAAGAACGTTAATTAAAAAATTAGAAAGACGTAACATATTATTTTAAAATCGACCGTGTTGCCGATCTCAAAAGTCTCGCTCTCGACACCAATTTCTCGGAGGTTGCCAGCAGATGAAACAAGCAGACTCATTTTGGCTCGCCGTCAGCGTTTCTGTGGCTGGCACGATCGCCTGTCCATTGGCGATCGCTCAAATCGTCCCCGATGGCACCCTACCCGTCAATTCGATCGTCACTCCCGATGGCAATACCTTCACCATTGAAGGGGGAACCGCAGCCGGAAGTAATCTTTTCCATAGTTTCGGAGAATTTAACGTTCCCGCCAACGACATTGCCCACTTCAACAACGATCTGACGATCGAAAACACGATCGCCCGCGTCACCGGAGGCAACGTATCCAACATCGACGGACTCATCCGTGCCAACGGAACGGCGAATCTATTTTTAATTAATCCAGCGGGTTTGATGTTCGGACCTAACGCCAGCTTAGATATTGGCGGTTCGTTTGTGGGGAGTACCGCTTCGGCGGTGCAATTTGAGGATGGCAGTTTCTATAGTGCGGTGGATGTGGATGCGCCGCCATTGTTGACGGTTAACGTGCCGATTGGCTTGCAATTTGGACCCCAACCCAGTGCGATTTCAGTCGAAGGTGAGGGGCATCGCTTGAGGTTTGAAGAAAAACTACTAGCATCAGGGCAGGAAACAGACATTCTCAATCGAGAAGATCGACCCCCAGGACTCCAGGTACGACCCGATCGGACTTTAGCATTGGTGGGGGGAAACATAAACCTTGTTGGGGGCAATCTCACTGCCCAAGGGGGACGGATCGAACTCGGCAGTGTTGCCGGTAATAGTACCGTCATTCTTTCCCCAATTGCATCGGGTTGGCAGTTGGGATACGACGGTGTTGAAGAGTTTGGAGATATTCGTTTTACCGGCGCTGCATCTATCGATACTAGCGGTGCTGGGGCGGGGGCAGTGCAAGTGCAGGGGCGATCGCTTTATCTTACAGATGGTAGTGCGATCGTGGCGGTAACGTTGGGAGACGAAGCTGGAGGAGAGGTCTCCATCCGCACCACAGAGTCTGTAGAGTTTGTCGGAACGACTCCTGGAGGCGAAATTCAGACCGGTATCATCGCAGATGTCGAATTGGGTGCAACGGGTGACGGGGGCAATGTCATCCTTGAGACGGAACGCTTCCTGGCTCGGGATGGAGGATTCGTCAACGCTTCAACCCGAGGTGGAGGCAATGCGGGAACTTTGACAGTCGAGGCATCGGACGTAATATTGGCAGGCGTTCGAGTTTTTCCTTCACCAACGGGTTCGGGAAACCCAGACGTAGACGCTAGTGGGTTGTTCTCTCAAGTCTCCCCAGGAAGTACCGGGATGGGTGGAACGATCGAGATTGATGCAAATCGCTTGGTTGTTGACGGGGGAGCCAAAATTTCCACGGTTACCCGAGGTGAGGGGAATGCGGGTAGTATCGAGATCCGCGCCGCAGAATCCGTTGAAATTTTAACCCAACCCGTGGCCCGAAAAGAGAGGCCTCTTCCGTCTTCCTTGCGAGCGGCAACAGATCGAACAGCGACAGGAGACGGAGGGGATTTGACAATTCATACCGATCGCTTGCTTGTTGTGGGAGGGTCAGATCTAGCAACCACCACCCGAGGTATGGGAAATGCGGGGGATTTGATGGTTACTGCCAACGATATCGAATTGAGGGGTTTTACTTTCAATCAGAGAGAAAGACTTGTGCCCAGTCGATTGGAAGCTCAATCTAACACAATTGCTAGTGGAAACGCCGGGAATTTAACGGTTCGTGCCGATCGATTGAGTCTAGTCGATGGTGCCAAAATTTCCGTGGAAGGTCAAGGGACGGGAGCAGCGGGAAACTTAAGTATCGCAGCCGAGACTGTTTTGCTCGATGACAGTCCCCTGAGTGCCACTACAACCCAGGGCGATCGAGGAAATATTCACCTCGACATTGCTGATTTGCGGTTGCGAAACGGCAGTTCAATTACCACCGAAGCCCAAAATAACTCTGATGGGGGCAATATTACCCTCGCAACTGAGACCCTATTGCTGTTCGAAGACAGCCTTATCAACGCCAATGCCTTTGAAGGCACGGGGGGCAACGTTCAAATCGCCGCGAGTGGCATTTTTACCGATCGCAATAGCACCATCACCGCCAGTTCCCAACGCGGCATCGACGGAACCATTATTATTAATACCCCCGATGTCGATCCGAGCAACGGGTTGCTAGAACTGCCCGACACTCCCATTGATGTCACCTCTCTCATCGGGCAAGATCCGTGCTTGCAAGGGTCCGGGAGTGAATTGGTCAGTACCGGACGGGGAGGATTGCCGCCCACTCCTCGGGAAGCTTTACGGGGAGACGAGGGGTTTGTTGAGTTGGTGAAACTCGATCCTCCCGACGATCGTGCCACCCGTGAAGAAATCTCGGAATCCGAACCCCAATTCGATCGCCTCGTTGAAGCCCAGGGTTGGATTCTCGGACCCGATGGCGAAGTGATTTTGACGGTAAATCCTCCCACGGTAATACCCCACGAGGCGAGTGTTGTTCCCGATCTCCCAACTGCGGTTTTCGATCGCCGGGCTTGCAGATTTTAGACTGACACTAAGGTCTGAAGTTTGAACGTTTATCGTGCTTTGCCATCAGTTTATCTACACGATCGATGAAATCAACTTTTTCCATTCCCCGTTCCCGAGGTCGAAAAACTTATAACAATACCTGCGCGAACATCATCTATATCTATTGAGGAGATGCAGATGCAACGAAAAACTTATAGCTTTGGGATGCTTGTTAGCCTTGCCCTCGGTTATTTGGTCTCGAGTCAAGGGGCGATCGCTCAAATTGTCCCCGATGGTACTTTACCCAACAATTCGATCGTTACCCCCGATGGCAATATCCTGACGATTGAGGGTGGAACCCCAGCCGGTGGAAATCTCTTCCACAGTTTTCAAGAATTTAACGTTCCGACGGGAACTGAAGCCTTCTTTAATAACGCCGCCACCGTCGATAACATCATCAGTCGCGTCACGGGAGGGAACGTATCCAATATTGACGGAATCATCAGTGCTAACGGAACGGCCAACCTATTCCTGATTAATCCAGCGGGTTTGGTATTCGGACCCAATGCCAGCTTGGATATTCGCGGGTCATTTGTGGGCAGTACCGCTTCGGCGTTGCAATTTGAAGATGGCAGTCTTTACAGTGCGGTGGATGTGGATGCGCCGCCATTGCTGACAGTTAACGTGCCGATTGGCTTGCAATTTGGACCCCAACCCGGAGCGATTTCAGTCGAAGGTGGGGGGCATAACTTGAGGCTTGAAGAACGAGAACTTGCACCAGAGCAAGAAGTCGATATTCTCATCAGAAACGATCGACCCCCAGGACTCCAGGTCAAACCCGATCGAACTTTAGCGTTGGTGGGGGGAGATATAAATCTCGTTGGCGGAAATTTAACCGCCCCAGGAGGTCGGATCGAACTCGGGAGTGTGGAGGGAAACGGTACGGTTGCATTAACCCCCATGGCAGCGGGTTGGCAGTTAGGATACGACGGCGTTGGGGAGTTTAGAGATATTGTTTTTTCCGGAGGTGCATCCATCGATACCAGCGGTCCAGGAGCGGGGGAAGTGCAAGTGCAAGGGCAATCGCTTTCTCTGACTGGTGGCAGTGTGATTCTGGCTCTGACGTTGGGGGATGAAGCTGGAGGTGATGTCACCATCCACACCACAGAATCGGTAGAATTCGTCGGCACGACTCCTGATGTTGAGATTGAGAGCGGTCTTCGGGCAGAAGTCGAATTTGGCGCAACTGGAAGTGGGGGAACAGTAAGGATTCAAACGGAACGCTTCCTCGCCCAGGATGGAGGATCGGTTTCAGTTGCAACTCGAGGTGGAACCAGACAGGGCGAAGGAAATGCAGGAAATTTGATGCTGGAGGCAACAGATGTAATCTTCAGGGGAATTCGGGAAATGAATGGGAGGAAAAAGCAGGCTGGCTTATTTTCTCAAGCGTTGCCAGGAAGCGCTGGAAATAGTGGAGATATCGAGGTTCGGGCAGAACGGTTTGTTGCAAATGAAGGGGGAAGAATCGCTACTAGCACCTTCAGTCGAGGAAATGCAGGTAGTATCACGATCTACGCTACAGATTTTGTGGAAATTGTCACCCCAGATTCTGATGTATCCTCTACTCCATCTGTCCTACGGACAACAACCGGTCGCGGATTTACGGGACGCGGGGGGAATGTGACGATCTACACGAATCACCTGAGTGTTTTTGGGGGTTCGGAGATTGCCGCCACCACACAAGGAAGGGGAGATGCAGGAGATTTGACCGTTCGAGGGAGCGTCATCGAGCTAGAGGGTACCCGACTCAATAATAGGCAGAAGATCGTTCCCAGCCGACTGGAAGCTCAAGTCAACCCTAGGGCCACTGGCAATGGTGGTGATTTGACCGTAGTAGCCGATATCTTAACCCTTAGAAATGGCGCGAGAATCTCCGCAGGCACACAGGGTTCGGGGAATGCGGGGGATATCAATATTACTGCGACTGAAATCGATCTGAGCGGGGGGCGAGAATTCACAATGGCACTGAGGGGAGGGAAAGAATTTATTGATGAATTACCCAGTGGTGTGGTGGTCGAGGTGAGTGCAAGCAGTGAGGGAGATGGAGGCAATATTAGGGTCAATACATCTGATTTACGGCTGCAAGACGGCATGACCATTACTACCGCAGCGCGGAATAACCCTCTTCTGTCACTCTCCGTTTTTTTGTATGATTAGTAATTTCCCAAGACCTAGTAGATTGAGCAATACGGCGTTTGACAAGCGAATTTTGACAAATTT
>NZ_JADEXN010000392.1 GCF_015207075.1 Zarconia navalis LEGE 11467 | reverse complement strand
CTTTAGGGACGATGGCGTGGTCTTCTTTCGTTCGCAATCGCCTCCCCTTACTGAAGTTGCCACCTCCCCTACTCGATGTGCTGCGTCAAAATCAGCTTGCCTATACCAAAGTCTTGGCGATCGCCAAAGTTCGCGATCGAGATCGACAATTAGAGCTTTTAGAAATGGCAATATCGCAACAACTTTCCCTGAATCAAATTCGGCTAAAGGTTCGCGAATTTAATGGTTATTTACCCGAATTGGCGGCTATTTCTCAAATTCGATATCGTCTGGCAAACCTGCAACAGACCTTGGAAAAGTCAACGGTGTGGCAAAGCGATCGCAAACGAAAAACCTTAGAAAAGCTATTAACTCAAATCGAAGCTTTGATTATCGAATAATCGCAAGCCTTCAGCAATACTCCTTCACAGAGTCGCGCGCGTTTAATATTGCAAGGCGAAACGATCGATCGCTCATTCAAAAATGTGCGGGAAAATTATCGACCCGCACCCAGGGGGAATCGGCTGTATCGCCTGAAAGCTATGGCTGAACGCTATTTAATTTTATTGATTATCATATTGTCAGAAAAAATAAATTCGTACAAATACTGAATATCTTTTTTGAATATCCGCAGAAATCCGAATGGCTAGTTATCTAAAACTTAGGCTAATTTAGTAGTGAGAGTCTCAGTCTGCCTAGTTCGATCGATATGACTTATCCGCTTGCCATTATTACACTGTATCTAATTATTTTAAGTTTTCAGTATATTACGACGTGTTTATTAATTCGCAAACTCAAAGTTCAATACATTCAATACGAGCTGCAAAAATCTGGTTGCGTTCCAAATCACTACAAAAAACTTTTTAAAACGCCAATTCGAGAATTAAAGTCTCTTGATTTTATTCCAGTCAGTTACTTAAAAGTTCGAGAATTTGTCTGTAGCTTACCTCCAGGTTGGGGAGTTTTGCTTTACCATCGGGAGACCAAAACCTATGCGATCGCTGGAATTCGGCGACCCTTTGAACCCGTCTACTCGTTCGATATTGAATTTTATACTTTTTTTAAGGATGAAAGGCTTTTGAATACTATGAATAGTAAAATTCATGGCGTTCTCGGTCAAGTTCCTAACACGATCGTCCAAGATGTTTATGCCGATCGCATTTCCGGACAATGGCAAGCTCATCGAGACAAACTGAGTGAAATCGCCCCAACGAACCCACCCCGAGTGTTGCATCCCGATAGATTTCTCGAGATATTCCAAAACAACCTGAAAGTTTATATAGACCAATTGGTCAAAACAAAGCAAATTTTTCCCGTCCGAGAGCCGGGTGTTTTTCAATACCGTTGGTTTTCCATCCTCAAGCTGACCCATAAAATCATCCCAGGCAACAAGAAAACGGCCAAGCTTGTCAAACGCCGCGGGCAACAAGCGAAAACCGATCCCTCCATTCGAGTGGACATTCCCATCGAGCTAGAAATCGAGCAATTCGAGCGCATCCAGCGGTTAAATCGAGGCTTAGTCGGACGGAGGTTACGCACCTGGCTTTTATTGGGAAGTTTGGGATTGTTTGTTGCCACGTTCGTTCCATTTATTTCCTCATTAGATTTAGCTATTTTGCTCGGAGCGCTTCTCCTCCACGAAGGCGGACATCTCCTCGCGATGAAACTGTGCCAGTATCGGGATACCTCAATGCTCTTCATCCCCTTCTTGGGTGCGGTTGCCATCGCTCCCCAAAAAGAAGATGCCACGATCGCCCAAAAGTTTTGGGTCTTTCTGGCGGGCCCGTTGCCGGGGTTAATTCTGGGTATTGGCGATCGCGTTCCATAATGGCAGCTATCCAGATTGGACGAATAAGGCGGCTTGGGTACTCATCGGTCTGAACCTATTCAATTTGCTGCCGATTTACCCCCTCGACGGCGGACGCATTGTCGATTTGTTGCTATTTTCCCGCTATCCCTACCTGGGTATTTTGTTTCAGGTCTTTGGCGTTATCGTTCTGGCGCTGTTCGGACTCGGAAATCCCATGCTGATGGCGTTTCCCATTCTCATTGCCGCGAGCATTCCCAACAGCTTCCGCACGGCAAAAGCCCACGGTAAACTCCGGCAAGCCGCGATCGAAAATCCGATCGCCGATCGAAACAACTTCTTGTATGCCATTTTTGCCTCCCTGAAACAGTTGGGTTACGAGAAACTCCCCTTTGCAACCCGACACGCATTGGCAAAAGAGCTGGTACAACGCCGCTACCAACTGCGCGATCGCTGGATAACTCGAATAGGTTTGCTAATGCTGTACTGCGGCAGCTTATTTGGCGGTATCGCTGGGATGCTGCAAGCTGTGGCTCCGGGTTGGTGGCAGCGGGTGGCTTACGCCTTCGAGACTCCCGAGCAAATACAACAGCGCATGGCCATCGATCGGCAACGAGAAATCGATCGGGCAACCAAAGCCCTCGAAGCCAACCCCAACGATATCGAGGCCTACATTCAAAGAGCGCAGGCGCGGAGTTGGCTCGAAGACGTACGGGGGGCAAAAGCCGATTACGATCGAGTGGTTTCCCTGGCGACCGATGAAGTTCGATCGTATTTGGAGCGAGCCAGTTTCTACGCCGAAACAGAGAATTACCAGCAAGCTGTCCTCGATTACGATCGGGCATTAGCTCTCGATCCCAAAGACCCGATCGTCTACGATCTGCGAGCGAGCGCTCGCAGCCTGTCTGGAGATGTTTCTGGGGCAATCGCCGACTATACCAAAGTCATCGAACTCGATCCCGACGATATCTGGGCTTATATCTATCGGGGATCGACAAAGCTCGAAATGGAAGACTATAGCGGCGCGATCGCCGATGCCAACGCTGCGATCGCTATTGATGCCAACGAACCGGATTCGTATTATCTGCGTAGCGAAGCACGCCGTTTATCGGGAAACGAGCAAGGGGCGATCGCCGACGAACAAACTGCCGATGCCCTTTATTAGCCGATCGCGAGTTCGCAATTCAGAGTTCGGAATTACCAGAGGCGGATAATGGTTCCCCATCCAAACCGTTCGATCGCATCGCCGCTGCAATTCCCTTCAAGAAACCCGCGATCGGCACGGCAATCAACACCCCGAGAACCCCGGCGACTTTTGCCCCCACCAGCAAAGAGATGAGAACCCAAACCGGGTTGAGTCCGATAAATTCCCCCAGCAAACGCGGCGCGATGCCACTTTCGATAATTTGTTCGACGATCGTCGCGGCCACCAACACTCTGACCCCCAACCAAACGCTTTTGAGAGCGGTCAATACGCTGACGATGCAAATACTCAATCCCGCACCAAAGGGAAACAGTGCCATAAACCCAACACCCAACCCAAAGAGTAACCCAAAGGGAACTTTGAGCAGTGCGAACGCCACCGTCATCGAACTGCCGACGATCGCTGCGAGAGAAGCTTGTCCCACATAGTAGTTATGGAAATTTTTCCCCAAAAGCGGGCGAATGTGAGACCCAAGGGGCTGAGGCAACCACTCGCAGATACCCTCCCAAACTTGTTCCCCGTGCAAAAGGATGTAAAACGCCAGGACAAAGGTCAACAGCAAATCCACCACGCTGCCGAGAGTCCCGAGAACGGTATCGAGAATTTGACCCACCAGGGACTGGAGTTGACCCGATAGGCGACCGGTTAGTTCGGCAGTTAAACCACTCACGTCGATGGGTAGATTTCGGTTACCCGCCCAGTCGTTCAACGATTGAAGCTGCTGCGTGCCGGACTCGATCCAACTTGGCAGGCGATCGGCCAAATCCTCGAATTGGCGATATGCGATCGGACCTAATGTGACTCCCAGAAGCGCTACCAACAGCAACGCCATGGCGATCGTGCCCAAAACGGCCCAGCCCCGCTTAACTCCGAAACCCGTCAGAAATCGTACGGGATAATTCAAGATAAAAGCCAGTAGGGTGGCACTGACTAAAACAGTAACGAAAGAGTGAAAATACTCGAAAACAACCAGGAACAGCCAGCCGTTGAGGGCAATTAAGGGAAAGACCAATCCCCAAGTTACCCAAGAGGGAAAAGTTATGGCAGGTTTCATTAATCTGTTGAATCTGGGAAGGGTATTATTGCAAACTGAGCTTTGAAGATAAGGATAGCGTGGTTGTCAAAACCCAAATGCGATCGTCTCAGACAAACACGAGCAATGGTTGAATGGATTCGAGCCACCCATGGCAACGACCACATCAGAAATAGAACGGGGGCAAGGGGAGAAAGATATCGGCTTATTCTTCGGACCTGGGTGCCCCAAGAGACAACTGATCCCAAAAGATAAAGACAAAAGCAAAACGGATGTCTAATTACATTTTGCTCTTGTCTTCTGGGTCTTAAAATCGGCTCGAATGGGTTTGTTCTAAGATGTCAAACTCGTATTTCAAATTTCAAACTCGCGAATGGGAGAATGCTTCAAGCCACCCGTTCGATCTCGACCGGGGCCTCTTGTTTGGCTTCGGCCTGCTTGGCTTGGGTGGCCAAATAGGCTTCGAGTTGAGCGGTGATTTGTTCCCGGACGATTTGGCGGTACTCGTAGAAATGCTCGATGTAGGCGCAAACCGTGATGTAAGGGGAAATCAAGCCCGGATGGCGGCGGTAAATCTTATACAAGTTAATCCAGAACTTAACGCGAGTTTTGCGGACGATCCCCTGCCGCCAGAGAATGGTTAGCAGGGCGCGAATCGATTCCCAACTCGGCCGACTTTCCCCTTGATTGCGAGGAATGCCCAGCTTCATGAAATGGCGGAACGTGCGTTCGAGATATTGCAGGGGATCGTAAAGATTCCAAAATGCATCGATATACTCGCGGGCAATATCTTCGATCGGGCGGGTGGGTACGAAGTTCATCAACGTGGTTTGATTGATATTACCCCCCTCGTTGACCATCCGGCCTTCCTTCTCCAAACGATGCCACAGCGCGGTATTAGGCAGTGCCTGCAACATACTGAACATGGATAGGGGAATCGCCGCTTTTTCCGCAAATTGAGCGACGCGAGCGCCCGCCCCTGGTTTCTCCCCATCAAACCCCATAATAAAGCCGGCCGTCACCCGCAGACCCGCCTCGACGATCGCATCGACGGACTCGCCGAGGGAATCGCGGGTATTTTGAAACTTCTTCGTCAGGGCCAAACTCTCTTCATCGGGCGTTTCGATGCCCAAAAAGACGACGGTGAAATTACACTCAACCATCAACTCCATCAGTTCCGCATCTTGCGCCAAGTCTACCGAAGCTTCGGTGGTAAAGCTAAAGGGATATTTTTTTTCGGCCATCCAGCCCTTTAACTCCCGCAGCAACAACTTGACATTGCGCTTGTTGCCGATGAAGTTATCATCCACCATAAAGATGCTGCCGCGCCAATCGAGTTCGTACAGGCGTTCGAGTTCGGCAATCAGTTGCTCGGGGGTTTTGGTGCGAGGTTTGCGACCGTAGAGAACGATGATAT
>NZ_JADEXN010000391.1:2500-5444 GCF_015207075.1 Zarconia navalis LEGE 11467 | reverse complement strand
TTTCTCCAAAATATTTCCCAAAAAGGGTTGACAGGAATTGGGAGGGTCGTGTTATGTTAGTAAAGCGCTGAGGGGGACGAGAGGAACCCAAAGCCAACCGAACCTTCACAACTGAATCGTTTGAAAGTTTGAGAGAGCTATTTAATAGCACCCAATCCTTGTCAATTCAAATTAAATTGGGGTTATCAAGCAGTTTAGCGAAGATAACTCCAAACGTCAACTCATAAGAGCCGAGACTCTTCAAAACGGAGAGTTTGATCCTGGCTCAGGATGAACGCTGGCGGCGTGCCTAACACATGCAAGTCGAACGGGCTCTTCGGAGCTAGTGGCGGACGGGTGAGTAACGCGTGAGAATCTGCCTTGAGGATGGGGACAACAGAGGGAAACCGCTGCTAATCCCCAATATGCCGGAAGGTGAAAAGGAGAAATCCGCCTTGAGAGGAGCTCGCGTCCGATTAGCTAGTTGGTGTGGTAAAAGCATACCAAGGCGACGATCGGTAGCTGGTCTGAGAGGACGAGCAGCCACACTGGGACTGAGACACGGCCCAGACTCCTACGGGAGGCAGCAGTGGGGAATTTTCCGCAATGGGCGAAAGCCTGACGGAGCAACGCCGCGTGGGGGAAGAAGGTTTTTGGATTGTAAACCCCTTTTCTCAGGGAAGAAGTTCTGACGGTACCTGAGGAATAAGCCTCGGCTAACTCCGTGCCAGCAGCCGCGGTAATACGGAGGAGGCAAGCGTTATCCGGAATTATTGGGCGTAAAGCGTTCGTAGGTAGCCATTCAAGTCTGCTGTCAAAGACCCGGGCTTAACTCGGGAAAGGCAGTGGAAACTGAATAGCTAGAGTGCGGTAGGGGTAGAGGGAATTCCCGGTGTAGCGGTGAAATGCGTAGATATCGGGAAGAACACCGGCGGCGAAAGCGCTCTACTGGGCCGCAACTGACACTGAGGGACGAAAGCTAGGGGAGCGAATGGGATTAGATACCCCAGTAGTCCTAGCTGTAAACGATGGAGACTAGGTGTAGCCTGTATCGACCCGGGCTGTGCCGTAGCTAACGCGTTAAGTCTCCCGCCTGGGGAGTACGCACGCAAGTGTGAAACTCAAAGGAATTGACGGGGGCCCGCACAAGCGGTGGAGTATGTGGTTTAATTCGATGCAACGCGAAGAACCTTACCAGGGCTTGACATGTCGCGAATCTTGCTGAAAGGTGAGAGTGCCTACGGGAGCGCGAACACAGGTGGTGCATGGCTGTCGTCAGCTCGTGTCGTGAGATGTTGGGTTAAGTCCCGCAACGAGCGCAACCCTCGTTTTTAGTTGCCATCATTAAGTTGGGCACTCTAGAGAGACTGCCGGTGATAAACCGGAGGAAGGTGGGGATGACGTCAAGTCAGCATGCCCCATATGTCCTGGGCGACACACGTACTACAATGGTGGGGACAACGGGCAGCCAACTCGCGAGAGCGCGCTAATCCCTAAAACCCTGCCTCAGTTCAGATTGCAGGCTGCAACTCGCCTGCATGAAGGAGGAATCGCTAGTAATCGCAGGTCAGCATACTGCGGTGAATCCGTTCCCGGGCCTTGTACACACCGCCCGTCACACCATGGAAGTTGGCCATGCCCGAAGTCATTACTCTAACCTTTCGAGGAGGAGGGTGCCGAAGGCAGGGCTGATGACTGGGGTGAAGTCGTAACAAGGTAGCCGTACCGGAAGGTGTGGCTGGATCACCTCCTTATAGGGAGACCCATTGGGAGGATGAAGGAGATATTTATTAATCCCTTCACCAACCGAAACATCCCAAGGTCGTGCAAGGATTGAACTCATCGAACTTTCAGACGAGAAGGTTTCGGAACTTAAGTGATTTCCGAAATGGGCTATTAGCTCAGGTGGTTAGAGCGCACCCCTGATAAGGGTGAGGTCCCTGGTTCGAGTCCAGGATGGCCCACCTCAACTCAAATTATTCATTTGAGTCCGAGATGGGGGTATAGCTCAGTTGGTAGAGCGCTGCCTTTGCAAGGCAGATGTCAGCGGTTCGAGTCCGCTTACCTCCACCAGGAATATCTAACTCGAAATCGCGAGAAACAATTCAGCACCATCTTTAAAAGTTCTCAATTAGAACTTTCTAAAGAGACTGCTGGAGAAATCTCCAGCCCGAACCATGAAAACTGCATAGTCACTGAATTAAAGTCAGGAAAGTCCGTAAAATCAACGAGACTCACAAAGATTTTATTCTATTCAAGCCCAAAAAAAGTAGTGGTCAAGCTACCAAGGGCTAACGGTGAATACCTAGGCACACAGAGGCGAAGAAGGACGTGGCGACCGACGAAACGCTCCGAGGAGCTGGAAGCAAGCTTAGATCCGGAGATGTCCGAATGGGGCAACCCTATATACAGTTAGTTGAATCCATAGACTAGCATGAGCCAACCGGGCGAACTGAAACATCTTAGTAACCCGAGGAAGAGAAAGAAACCTCGATTCCCTTAGTAGCGGCGAGCGAAGCGGGAACAGCCTAAACCCAGGGTAATTATCCTGGGGGTCGTGGGACAGTCATCAGAGACTCAAAGAGTTAGACGAAGCGGTTGAAAGCCGCACCAAAGAAGGTGAAAGTCCTGTAGTTAAAAACGGCTTTGTACTCGATTGTATCCCGAGTAGCACGGGTCTCGTGAAACCCCGTGTGAATCCGCGAGGACCACCTCGTAAGGCTAAATACTCCTGTGTGACCGATAGCGAAACAGTACCGTGAGGGAAAGGTGAAAAGAACCCCGGGAGGGGAGTGAAATAGAACATGAAACCGTTAGCCTACAAGCAGTGGGAGGACGATTAAACGTCTGACCGCGTGCCTGTTGAAGAATGAGCCGGCGAGTGATAGGTCGTGGCAGGTTAAGGCGAATATAGCCGCAGCCATAGCGAAAGCGAGTCCGAATAGGGCGTTTTCAGTCACGGTTT
>NZ_JADEXN010000390.1 GCF_015207075.1 Zarconia navalis LEGE 11467 | reverse complement strand
CTATCGACGAGGAGGCGCAACCGCTGTGAATTTTCCCCACAAATTTTCTCGTATTTTCTTCGGTACGGCGGCCTTGCTCGTTCCACTGAATATTTTGCTCTCGGCCCAGGCTTACGATCGTGATGATTTAGAAGATTTACTCGATAATAATTCCTGTCGTCGGTGCGACCTGAGAGGGGCAGATCTCGAAAATGTAAATCTGCGAGGTGCGGATTTAGAAGACGCGGACTTACGCGATGCCGATCTCGAAGATGCAGATTTGCGAGGCGCAAATTTAGAAGATGCCAACCTACAGGATGCTAACCTGCGGGATGCCAACCTGCGGGATGCCGACCTGCGAGATGCCGACCTGCGGGATGCCGACCTGCGGGATGCCGACCTGCGGGATGCCCGATTGAGAGGAACCCGATTTGAAAATACCCGAATTAACGATCGCACTCGAGGTTTAGACGATTATTTAGACGATCGTAACGATCGCCACAATCGCCGCGACCGCGATCGCGACGACAGCCACAGCCGAGAATACGAAGATGAAGTCGAGCGAATTTACCGCGAAGTTCTCGGTCGCCGTCCCGAACGCAACGGTTTGCGTAACTACGTTCGCCTTCTCGAACGGGGTGAATCCTTGGACGAGATTCGACGGGACATTTCCCGCAGCGACGAAGCCCGCGATTTAATTAACCAAATTTACCGAAACGTCCTCGGTCGCGATGCTGACAATGATGGCTGGCGGCACTATCGCGAGAAACTCGAGGAGGGTTGGGATATCGATCGGGTGCAACGAGACATCGAACGCAGCGACGAAGCCCGCAGTCGAGATCGTCGTTTCCCCGGTGGTGGTGTTGCCCCATTGCCCGAATCGGGCGATCGCGATCGCCAACGAATTGAGCTTTAGAATTCATCACAGGACTTGGAAGGTTATTTCTGCAAAAACCGCCTCATGCTTTATCTGGGGTTTGGCGTTCTCTCTGAGGCTACTCCATTACCCAGAATGCTTAGAATTTCGTGGTGGCGATCGCTCAACCTTCCCAGTCGCGTTCATTATCCCTTTTCCCCAGGTGCAGCCCTAGATCTCAGTTTTGTTCTAGTAACGACTGGGTCAGTTCGATCGCCCGATCGAAACGGAAGTTCTCCACCCACTCCTCCAGCGTCTTCGCCAAAACTTCCCCATCCGGTGGAACCTGAGGTAATAACTCGAGAACGAGTTGGGCATCTACCTGGGTTGCAGCTTGATGGAGTCGATCGATCCAGGATCTGGGCATTTTTTCGAGATGACCTTGCAGAACCGACACTGTGACTTCTTCTGAGGCGTGGGGGGATGGTTCGTCCGAGGGGGCTTCGTCAGCGTAGATATATTTGACTCCCAGATGTTGAGCCATTTTTTCATAGAGAATTTTCTCCTCAAACGGCTTGCGAACGAAGTCGTCGCATCCAACGGATAAAACCAAAGAGCGATTTTCCTCAAACGCACTCGCCGTCAGGGCAATAATCACCGTCGTCTGACCTTTGATGTGAGCGCGAATTGTTTGACTGGCTTGATATCCATCCATGACGGGCATCCGAATATCCATCCAAATCAGATGGGGTTCCCATTCTTCCCAGACTTGTACCGCTTCTTCTCCGTTAGCCGCTTCTCGAACTTGGAAACCGAGGGGACTTAAGATTTGGACTAATAGTTTCCGATTGGCCGATCGATCGTCCACAGCCAAAATGCGATAGTTGGGTTGGTTTGCCGCCAGACCGATGACTTGACGAGTGGATGGCCGCTTTGGAAGATCGCTCGATTTCGCGAGGGTGATGGGAATGGCAAATCGGAAGATCGTACCCCGACCCACACAACTCTCCACTTGAATTTCTCCTCCCATCAATTTCACGAATTGCTGGCTGATAGGCAAACCCAAACCCGTACCCTCTTGAGATTTTTGACCGAGTGTCGTTTGTCCGAAGGCTTCAAACAAGCAATGCATTTCATTGCAGTCAATGCCAGGTCCAGTATCTTCTATCTCAAATTGAATCATTCGTCCATCGGAACGATCGAGTTGTCCATCAAGATCGGGAATTGGCAAAACTCGCAAAGTCACGCTTCCCGATCGGGTAAATTTAATGGCATTACCGAGTAAGTTGACGAGAACTTGACGTAGTTTACCTTCATCGGTTTGGATATATCGAGGGAGATCGGCAGCTCGATCGCAGATAAGTTCCAAGTTTTTGGAGCGAGCCTTGAGCTGTAACATTTCCACCAAGGTTTCGATTTCTACGTGAAGGTCGAATCGACTGGGATTGAAGGAAAGCCGTCCGGCTTCAATTTTTGACATCTCTAGAACATCGTTAATTAAGCCCAGCAGATGTTCGCCACTGCGATTAATAATTCTCAGGTGGTCTTGCTGCTGGGAATTGAGGCTAGAATCGCGGGTCATCACTTGCGTAAAACCGAGAATGGCATTCAGTGGCGTTCGCAATTCGTGACTCATATTCGCCAGAAATTGACTTTTCGATTGGTTGGCAGACTCAGCATCTTCTTTGGCTTTTTGAAGGGCATTGAGGGTATTTTGGCGATCGGTAATATCTCGAACGATCGCCAAAAGCCGCTGTTGACCGACCAGAGAAATGGGTTTGAGAATCACCTCCGTCAAGAACCAACGACCCGATGTATGTTTGCCCACCCATTCAAACTTTTGGGTTTTACCTTGTCGGGCTTTTTTAATCGATTCTTTCAAGTTTTTCCGATGTTCGGATGTCGTTCCGATTCCTAAAAAACGCAATCCAACATGTAGCATTCTTTGAGAACTCAAGCCATACAGTCCGCACAGTTGCGGGTTGACTTCTAATGCTTTTTGTGAATGAGGATCGTAGAGCATCATGCCATCGTGAGAAACTTCAAAGATGGCTCGATAGTTTTGTTGCGCGCGGTGGCGTTCGAGAGCGACTTTGGATAAATACACTGCCGTGGCTATCAAATCTCGATCGCGAGAACTGGGATATTTCGATTGCTGATAATACATGGCGATCGTCCCTAAAACCTCGCCTGCCTCCGTCAGAATCGGTCGAGAACAACAGGCTTTTAGACCGCAAGCTAAGGCAATCTCTTTCAAGTCGATCCAACGAGAATCGATGGCAATATCGTCCGTCATCACCGTTTGCTTGGTATAGGCTGCCGTTCCGCAGGCAGCCGCCATCGGTCCGATTTCCAAACCTTCGATCGCCTGGTTGTAAGCCTCAGGCAAACTCGGGGATACACTGTGGTACAACCGCTTCGTTGCCGGTTGTAGAATCGAAATCGAACATAAACCCTCTTGCGATCGCTCTTCCACAAACCGAGCGATCGCCCCAAAAATACAATCGATTTCCGTTCCTCTAGCAATCAGTTCTAAAATTTGATTTTGTCTTGCCAAAAGAGCATCCACCCACTGGCGCCGTTCGATTTCTTGTTGAAGAAGTTGGTTTTGTTGAGTCAGTTGAGTTTGCAGCCGATTTAACGTCAGTTGATGCTCGACTCGAACGAATACATCTTCAAACTGAAAGGGTTTTGTAATATAGTCCGCACCACCGACATTAAATCCTTTAACTTTATCGATCGCTTCGCTTAGAGCACTCACGAAGATGATAGGAATATGACGCGTTTTAATGCTAGATTTTAGTTGTTTACAAACTTCAAACCCATCCATTCTCGGCATATTGACATCGAGTAAGATTAAGTCTGGCTTTGTCGAGTTTGCAATTTCGACCCCTTTGAAGCCATCAGACGCAATTTGAACCTCGTACCCCTTTTTGATCAGCATCCGCTCTAATAAGCGTCGGTTCTGAGGATTATCATCAACAACTAGGATATTACCTTTCAAGCATTCTAGATTCACGATCGATTTAGAAAAAAACTTAAATAAAAATTTGAACTGGGGAAGGGAAAGTGGTTGACTAAACCGATCTTGACGTTTAGGTTGTTCCTGAATGTCGACCGTTACCATCTTCAGATGCAGTCTTTGTGTCGAACGGAGTGCTTTATTCCCCTCTTTTTACAGTTTAGCCTCGACCCCGAACGATCGACCCCATTCCTGAAATTAAGATCGGCATTATCATTTTTTTTAGATAGCTCAAACAAAATTCAATGGCTGTCTGTTAGGTAGCATTTAGCCGCTTGCATGAGGTCGCAAGCCCAAAGTGAATCCACCTCGAGCGAAATAAAAAATCGAATTTAGGTCGGTTTGTGAGGCATCACTATCGAATTTAAATCGCGACAAAAATAATGATTTTCTCGGAAAACTTCATTTTTTTAAAAACTTAACTCTATCCCCAATACTACGTCCATCAATTTATATATTTTTTTGGTAAAAATACTAAAATGTTTGCGTAAAATCACGATAATAAGCTTAATAATCCGGTCTGTTTTTTTCCTCTACTAGCCAGTAGGTTTCCATCTGGCCTTTTCCTTTTATGTCAACGATACCTCGTCTCTCAAATCGATACCTTTCTTGGAGTTGGAGATAGGTTGCTTCTGTGACTTGAATACCTCCGGGCACACCTGTCGATTCCATCCGACTGGCGACATTCACGGTATCTCCCCATAAATCGTAAATAAACTTTTTAATGCCAATGACTCCCGCAACCACGGGGCCGGTATTGATACCGATGCGAATTTGAAAGGTTTCCCCCCGATCGGTTTTAAATCGAGCGATCGCTCGTTGCATATCTAAAGCCATCTGGGCGATCGCTTCGGCACTATTGGCGATGGGAAGGGGAATTCCGCCAGCCACCATATACGCATCGCCGATGGTTTTGATTTTTTCTAAGCCATGGGTTTCGGCGAGGCGATCGAATTCGGAAAAAATTTGGTTGAGTACATCGACGAGTTCCGTTGCCGACAGACGCACCGAGAGGGAGGTAAAACCCACGATATCGGCAAATAAAACCGTCGCTTCGTCAACGGCAGAGGCGATCGCGCCTTCTTCCTCTTTGAGCTGCGCGGCAATTTCTCTGGGTAAAACATTGAGTAACAAGCGCTCGGATTTCGCCTGTTCTTGCCTCAAGGCTTCTTCGGCTTCTTTGCGCTGGGTAATATCTTCTAAAACACCGATGACACCGATCGTATTCCCACAGGCATCGTGCATGGGAATGCGGCTCACATCCAACCAAATGACTTTCCCCTCGACATCCGGTCGCTGTTTGGAAATAATGGTATGTAATTGAGGGGTGTTGCTCTCGATGGTTTGTCGATCTCGCGCTCGGAAAAAATCGGCGATTTCTCGACTGGGAAGTAAATCGTAATCGGTTTTGCCAACGGCATCTTCCGCGCGAGCTAAATGGGCCGAAGATGCCCAGTTTTTATTGCATCCTCGAAAGACGAGGTTCGTATCTTTCCAAAACACTTGCTGGGGAATATTATCCAGGACGAGGCGCAGGTAGGTTTGCTGTTCTTGGAGCGCCCGTTCCACCCGCTTGCACTCTGTAATATCT
>NZ_JADEXN010000389.1 GCF_015207075.1 Zarconia navalis LEGE 11467 | reverse complement strand
TGCCATGACTCTCCCGAATGAGATAACCCCAATCGTTACCTCACGATTTTTGTAGTACAAGACTACTATCGTACTACAGATCTTGAAATTAGAAGGTGTTTAATTCGCAGAAGAGAAATGCGATCGCCGCCGGGCCCCCTGCGCTCCCAAAACCTTCTCTACAGTGGCTCGATCTCTTCACAGATAGTTTTCTCCGACTCCGTCAACGTCGGGTTGGTTGCCAGATAATCCTTCAGGGATTTGCATCCAAGCTGCAACAATCGATCGAGTCCAATATCCTGAGATGACTGTTGCAGTTTCTCCAACGAATCCACATCCCAGAGAACGATCGTTTTATCCGCACTTGCAGAAGCCAGCTTTTCACCGTCGGGACTGAAGCTAACCGCACGCACCCAGTTTTTGTGAGCGGCTAGGGTTTTCAATAAATTCCCTTCCGTATCCCACAGGCGAACGGTATTATCTTTCCCCGCCGAAGCCACGATGTCGCTGTTTTGAGAGACGGTCACATCCCAAACCCAATCCGTATGTCCTTCGAGAATCGCGACGGGAGCGGGATCGAACTGACCTTCGTTCCACCGCCATAGGCGAATAGTGTTATCTCCGCCTGCCGTTGCCAAAAACTGCCCGTCGGGGCTGAAATAGATGGTGTTAATCCATTCTTCGTGAGCTGCAAATTCTTGCAGCAACTCCCCCTCCCGAGACCAAACCTTGACGAAGCCATCCCCCCCAGCCGAAACGATGTAGGAACCGTCGGGAGAAAAACTCACATCCGTCACTTCCGGTTTGTGAATGCCCTCAAAGGTTCGCAAAAGCGTGCCATCGCTAATTTGCCACAGACGCATCGTGCCATCCGCACCCGCTGACACCATTCGTTGACTGTCTGGAGCAATGCTCAGGCTTTTCACCGTTGAAGTATGACCGACAAAACGGCGAATGGGTTCGGCATCGTCAGATGCGAGCATTTCCTCTAAGTCCCACAATTGCAACACGTTATCGTAGCCGGCCGTAATCGCCAACTCACCATCTGCAGTGAAGTTGACATTCCGCATCCCGGATTCGTATTCCACGCTGCGCAGCAGTTGCGCCCCGTCGGGAGTCCAGATTTTGAGGGTGTTGTCGGTACTCACCGAGGCGATGAGGTTATCGGGACTGAAGCGAACCCCTTTCACCCCAGAACGGTGTCCTTGCAAAATTTCCACGACTGCCCCTTCAATGCTGCGCAAGCGAATGGTGGAGTCGTCGCTTGCCGATGCAATGCTTTTACCATCCGGTGCGAAGTCAACACTGCGCACGCTGGCATCGTGACCGATAAACGTTTTTAAGAGAATTCCGCTCGGACTCCAGAGTTTAACGGTATTATCGTCGCTGCCGGTTACCAATGCTTTCCCGTCTGGCGAAAAGGAAACGCTGCGCACCCAGTTGGTATGGGCTTCGAGCGGGGTTCGGGGCGTTCCGTCCAAGTTCCAAATTCTGGCGGTGTTATCGGAACTGGCTGTCGCGATCGACGTTCCGTCGTTCGAGAAATCCACATCCCAAACTTTATCGCGGTGACCGGTAAACTCTTGCCGGGGTTCGGGAGCGTTATTTTCCCCCTTCCGATCGAGAATTTCGATCGCATCCCAGAGTTTAACTTGCTGGTCGTGGCTGGTGGTGGCAAAGGTTAGATTAACGGGACTGAAGGCAATATCGTTGATTTCGCTGCGATGGGCACTGAAGGTGGTCAGTAATTCACCGCTCGACTTCCACAACCGGACTTTCCCGTCGTCATCTCCAGTCACCACCCATTCGCCATCAGCACTCAAAGCCACGGCTCGAACGAGGGAACCATGCTCTAAGGTCTCCAAAAGCGTTCCATCTTCAACCCGCCAAATTTTCACCGTTTCGTCTTTGGAAGCCGAAGCCACCGTTTGCCCATCTGGAGAGAATGTCACTCGCCTGACGTTGTCGTCGTGGGGCAAAATATGCAAGACCTCGCCATTTTCTTTCCAGATGCGAACGGTATTGTCATTGCTCGCCGAGGCAATCAGTTCGCCATCGGGGGAAAACGCAATCCGGTTGACTTGGTCTTTGTGACCGTCGAGGCGGTTGCGTTCTTGAACGTTATAGACCGTTTCGCGAAGGATTGCCGTCGTCGCTTCTACCAGATCGTCAGGAAAAGTGCGATCGCGGTGTAGGTGTCCGGCCGCTTGGACGGCATATTGGAGGGCTTCGAGACCGTCGTCGGTTAACTGTCTGGCTTCCGACAAAGCCGTGAGGGCGCGGACGCTCTGTTCGCGGGCGCGATTGCGCTCTTGGATAGCCGTACCCCGCTCTTTAACGGCGAAAAGAGCGAGAATGGCGGTGGCAACCAACCCGATCGCCACACCCATGAGAGTAAAGCTCTGTCGCTGCCGCTGCTGGAGGTCGCTTGCGAGAATGTATTGGGCGTGGAGGGGAGTGGGTTCGGGTTGTTTGCTTTCACTTTGAGCCAGCCAACGATCGGCCGTTTTGAGGTCGTTACCCCGGAGGGTAAAACTGGCATCGCGATTTTTCTCGTCCCATTCGATCGCCCGTTTGAGGAGGCGGGTATGATCGCGAACGTAGTCGAGATCGGTATCGATGGTTTCGATGAGTTTTTCAAAGGCGCTCTCGAAGCGATCGATTTCCCGAAAGAAAATCCAGTTGAGTTTGGCAAGTTCGGGGTGAACTTCGTCGTAGGAGACTTCCTCGCAGACGATGGGAATCAGCCGTTTGTTATAGGCGATCGCATAGTCGATTTCCTCGCCGCAGACGACCGATGCCACTGAGTCGGGACTGAGGACGAAGACGAAACTCTCTGCGGCTTCGATTCCCCGATAAATTTCTTTGCGCCAGTCTGCATTGGGGGGAATATCTTCCCAATCAACCCATACATCGCGCTGGACCTCTTTGAAAGCTCGATACAATTTCTCGACAAAGGTTTTATTGCGGCGCGAATAGGAGATAAAAACCTCGTTCATAATAGAAAATGCACGGTAGATGGGTAGTCGTCAAGTCGAGAGATTCGCGATCGCGCGACCGAAGAGGTCGATGGGACGCTTCACGCAACGGTGTCGGTTGCCGCGATCGAGTTGAACCAACACTGAAGAACTCGATGGCAAATTCGTCTCGAGTCAGCTTTGACCTATATCTTTGCTCTGGGCTTTTGCAAGGTTCTTGGCTCGCAGGTGAAAATTTTAGGGTCGTCTAACTTCGAGCGTCTCGGTACTTGCGAAGATCGAAAGCACGGTATCTTTCCATAGGTCTTGTCTTCAGGGTGGAAAGGTTGCGAGATCGAGCGGTAGGTTATTGATGTATCTTTTATCACGGACGAGTAAACTTTGCCAGTCAGAGGATCGAAGATTTACATCCGTTCTCATCCCGAAATCGCCAATTCCTACTCTTATTTTCCCTATTTCCCCGTTCCGGAGTTCCCTCTTTTCCCCAGATGTCTAATGATGTCGATGGGGATTTACTTTATACGCGGCAATAGCCCTGCAGCACGCGAATGCAGTTGACGATCGCCCCGAGATGGGCAATTTCGTAGCCGTGGGTATTTTGGGTGGGGAAGCCCAAACAAGCGGCCCGCGCCACGTGACCGAATTTCATGGCGATCGATCCATCGCTGCCAAACCCGCTAATCGTTGCCAGTTGCAGGGGAATACCTTCTTCCTCGGCACAAGCACGCAAGTCGGCGTTTAACCCCTCATCGTACACGCCGTAGGCATCTTGAGAGAGCAGTACCGGAGCCACTCCATCTTCGATCGGGTACTCCGGGGCGATGGGACAAATTTCTAAGGCAATCAGGGCATTGGTTCGCTGGCGATTGGTAAAATACAGCGCCCCGATGGCTCCCACTTCTTCTTTTGCCGAGGCCACCAAATACACGTCAACTGGGGGTTGTTTCACCGTTTGTGCCAATTCCAGCAAAATTGCCACCGAAGCCTTATTATCGAGGGTATAGCTGGCGATATAATTGTTTAAGCGAATCGGTTTTTTGCGATGTTTCCCCACCACCATTCGCGTTCCCGGTCGCACCCCAGCAGCCTTGAGTTGGGCCGCCGTTTGTTTGGTTTCGATCCAGGCATTTTCCCATTTGAGGGGGGCTTTGTCTTGCTGGGCTTTTTGCGGGGATTCGTGGGAGACGTGGCGCGATCCAAAACAAAGAATTCCCGAGACGATTTTCCGATCGCCCAACAAATCCACCACCCCTTCACCGTAGACCCAAGGGAAAGAGCCACCCAATTTTCGCACTTCCACGGTTCCATCGTCACCGACCGTTTTCACGATCGCCCCAATTTCGTCTTTATGGGCGGTAATCGTCAACGATCGACTCGAATCGCGACCGGAAATTTTGGCGATCGCGTTACCCGCTTCATCCTGCCAGGTTTCCAATTCCAGTGCGGCAAAGCGATCGAACAGCCATCGGTCTACCTCTGCTTCCACGCCGCTGGGAGAGTGGCACATGACCAATTCTTCGATGGTATTAAATAGTCGATCGTATTCGGGTTCGGACATATTGAAAATTTAGAGTTCGGAATGGGGAATGGGGAATAGGGAATGGAAAAAGCCGGTTTCATCGATTGTGTAAATAAACTGATGACGAAGCGCTATATGTTTTTCCGACCCACTCTTTTTGGAGTCAATGTTGAGCGCAAACCGCGATCGGCGAATATTTCCCAGAGTTAGCCAACAATACAGACAAAAACAGTTTTGTATCAGTGATTATCGGTAATCGAGATTATTTTTTTTAAAGCGGGCGGCGGGAATCGAACCCGCATCATTAGCTTGGAAGGCTAAGGTTTTACCACTAAACTACGCCCGCGTTATGCGCTTTACTAGCGTAGCATACCTTGCATGGAGTTAACCCCACTTTTTAAATTCTTGAGGGGGAGAATGGGGAAATGCGAACGGCGGAAAATCGGTTACCGGGAGGGATGGGATCGAGATGTCCGCACTTCGCGCATTCTATACTTTACGGCCATGGCGAGTTATCAGTTGCCAGCCTGAGGTTTCGCCCAAGATCCGACCATCCTCGAACTTCAATTCAGGGGACGGTTGAACTAAAAAGTAGACTGGGACATCCCAATGTTGCCAGTATTGCTGTAATTCGATCGAATTGGCCACAACCACTTGCCGATCGCTATAAAAGTTAAGAGACGGACGATTGTAGGGGTGGGAGGTATAGACGATTTGACCGGTGGGTGTGTGCGATCGAATCATTTCCGCGACGGGTTGGACGGGGTAATCTTCGTTGAGTTCCCAAATCCAGCGATCGGATGTGACGAATAACAGCAGCGACACGTACATCCCCCAAAATAAAATCGGGATAAACTGAGCATCCCGACGAACCACAAGAAAACGAGCAAATGTCACGGTCACCGAGATGGCTAGCAACGCCACAAAAAAATTTGCGTTTGTCGAAACTTCGGTTATGCCAAAGTAAATCGTTGCTC
>NZ_JADEXN010000388.1 GCF_015207075.1 Zarconia navalis LEGE 11467 | reverse complement strand
TGGGTTCGCTGGCATTGAGGGCGAGATATCCGGCAGAAATATCGATCGCCTCATTCAGCTCGTAGTTCAACGTCAGTCCCGTGCCTTCTTCACCGTGATAATAAATCGAGTTCAATCGTCCGAATCGAGAAATTGCCCCGTTGAATTCTTCCTCAAAATACTCGTTGTAGGTTTCCGACACCGTTTCGCTGAACTCGCCACCGATGGCATCGACACTTAGGTGGAGGCGATCGCTAACGGGGAAAGCGTAGTACAGCTTGGAGAGAACCACTTCGTTTTCGGTGCCTTCATCAAAAGCCGTGCGCGTCATGTTGGTTCCGGTGACGTTGGGTTCGTCATCTTCTCCTGGGCCGAAGGGAACGACGCTGAGGGCTTCCAACTGAGTGGAAAGGCGGTCTTCTCCGGTAAAACTGGTATTGAAGCTCAGACGCACTCGGTTGTTGAAAACGGGAATGGAGTCTAAATCCTCTCCGTCGGCTTTGCGATCGCCAAATGCACTACTAATAGCAAAACTAACTTCCCCCGAAAGCTGGGTGGTGGTAGAAAATTGCCCGGCTTCGAGTTCGGAAGTACGGGCTTCGAGGGCATCCACTCGACCTTGCAGGGTTTCGAGTTCCGCCGCAAATTCCGTTTGCAGACGACGGACGATCGCTAAATCCTCGTCTGTGACATTGGCCCTAGAATCATCGAGAAAATCGGCAAGTCGATCGAGACAGGCATTTAATCCCGCCGCAAATTCGTATCGACTCAAAGGTTGGTTCCCGCGATACCGACTGTCGGGGTAACCGACGATACATCCCCAGCGTTCGACGAGGGATTGCAATGCTTGATACGCCTAATCTGTCGGTTGTACGTCCGATAGCTCGGACACTGAGGTCACTTGAGCCAGTTGCAATGCTTTTTGAGGTGGAATTGCGATCGCCTGCGTGCCAATAGCGACGAGTATTCCCGTCGCGATCGCACTGCTAACATATGTTTGCTTTTTTTCCATTGGGTTTGGACTCCCACCCGTGCCGGTCTCTCGAATTGCCGACAAGCATCGTACTGGGATTTGTTCACCCTTGGCAACTCTCCCGGACACCCTAAACCCCAAAACCGGCTCTGGGTGCCCGAAATCCTTGACTCAATATTTATTCGTAATCCATGCCGATTGATAGGGCTTGAGAATAAATTCGGTGTGAACCTCTTCGATACACTTTCCGCTAATAAGATCGCACCAGGAATCGGTACAGACAAGATTTAAATTAGATAACCGCAGCTTCTGAGTGCGGTTGCTGAGATTGTGAATGGAAAAAATACTCTGATCTCGATGCATACTCTGCCGCCAGAAGGCAAAGAGTGCTTGATTGAGGGGGTGGAGGGTGTACTGGGTGGCATTGGGGTGAAATGCCGGTTGGCGACGACGAATCCGAATCAGTCGGCACAGTTCTTTGAGGACGATGGCGTGGGGGGACTCGGGATCCCTCAGTTGCTTTTCTAGTTCTTCGTAGTTCCAGCGATGGCGGTTAATCGATCGATTGTGACCCGTACGCTCCATATTCTCTGTATCGTTGTGGGTCGCCAGCAAACTGTGGATGTAAAACGCCGGAATTCCTTCCAGGGACATCATAATGGTTTGCGAGCAGAGAAAACGCTCGATTTGCCAGCGATCTTCTCCTTTTGCGGTTCCTTTGAGGGCGTCGAACAGAGAGATATTAATTTCGTAGGGACTTTGGCTGCCATCGGGTCGGGTGCGATAGCTAATTTGCCCGCCAAATTGCTTCATCACCCCGATTAAGGTTTTAAACTCTTCCTCGGCAAGCAATCCTTCTGTCGGGCGCAAACCGATGCCGTCGTGAGAGGCGGTAAAGTTAAAATACGCACAGCCGATGGGGGCTGGAGGCATACTCATCATCCAGGTTTTTAAGTGCTCCGATCGACCTTGAAGTAGAGCGTTGAGAACCAACGGCGGCAGGCTGAAGTTATAAATCATATGCGCCTCGTTCCGATTGCCGAAATAGCTTAAATTTTCTCGGTTGGGAACGTTGGTTTCGGTAATTAGAGCCACTGATGGATCGAGGGTTTGTAAAATCTCTCTCAATAGGCGGATGATGGCGTGGGTTTGTGATAGGTGAATGCAGGAAGAACCGGGTTCTTTCCACAAGAATCCCACGGCATCGAGTCGGATATATTTGGCTCCTTTTTGGACGTAAAATAAGATGATTTTGAGGAATTCGACGAGAACGTCGGGATTTTCAAAATTGAGATCGACTTGGTCGTGGCTGAAAGTTGCCCACACGTATTTTTCCCCCTCGACGGTATTCACTTTCGCCAGCAGTGGAGAATTTCTCGGACGGATGACTTTAGATAAATCGGCATCGGGATTGGCTTCGATAAAGTAGTTGCAACCGGGTTCGATACCTTGTTTGAATTGTTGGAACCACTCGCTTTGGCTAGAGACGTGATTGAGGACTAAGTCCGCCATTAAATTAAATTTTTTGCCAATTTTTTCGATATCCGACCAGTCTCCCAGTTCGAAATTGACCGCTAGATAGTCGATCACCGCAAATCCATCGTCGGAACTATAGGGGCAAAAGGGTAAAATATGAATCCCCGTTATCGTATCTTCGAGATGTTTTTCGAGAAAACGAGATAGAGTAACAAGGGGTTTTTCCCCGGTAGAGCTATAAATACTATCTCCATAAGCGATGGCGATAATATTATCTTGACTCCACTTATTGAGATTTTCTTCAACGGAATCGGCAAAATGTGAGTCGAGTAGCTTGAAAATACGATCGACTAAATCTTGAGCCGTTCGATCTCCATAAACTCGATCGAGTAAAGGCTTCACTTGTTGGGAAAAATATTCGTATCGAGCGGTTGAATCGGTCGTCATCATCGCTATACAATTGGCAAGTAATATAGATAAAAATGCGGCAAAAACCTACAGGGAACCCATTACCGAGCCATCCCTCAAGATTTTTTTCGTTTTGTCATGAAAAATTGAAAAATAGCCGTTGAAATTTGTCGGCTACCGGGGACTTGTCCACCTCAGTTCAACCCACATTATAGTAGATTTTTGAGGGACGAAATTGACGATATTTCGAGCTAAATTTATAGAGTCTTACCGCATCCATCGATCGTGAACCGATATATTATTAACCGATTTCTCGTCGCCATTCCCACCCTACTGACAATTAGCCTAGTCGTGTTTGTCGTACTGGCACTGGCTCCAGGAGACCCCATGGGAGAACTGGCGACAAATCCGGCCATTACTGCCGAAGTGCGAGAAAACTTGCGTCGCTCCCTCGGGTTAGATCGCCCGATCTACATCCGGTATTTTAAGTGGGCGATCGCCTTTATCAAGGGAGATTTGGGGTATTCTTTTGTCAGTCGCACTCCCGTACGGGATTTGATTCTTCAGCGCTTGCCGACGACGTTGTGGGTGGTGGGTTCGGCTTATGGATTAGCGGTGTTGGTGGCATTTCCCTTAGGGGTCATCTCCGCCATCAAACGATACTCGATCTTCGATCGTTTGGCGACCACCTTTGCCTTTGTGTGGTTTTCTCTACCCACTTTTTTTACCGGGCTATTATTTATTATAATCTTTAGCGTTCAATTAAATTGGTTCCCGTTTATTTATAAAAGTACATTAAAAGTTACAGATTGGCCAAGCTTTGTGGCGCAAATTCAACAATCAATTATGCCCGTTTGCGTGTTGGGACTTTATCAAGGGGCAATGTTGATGCGGTTCGTCCGCGCCTCGGTTTTAGAGCAATTCGATCGACAATACGTCCGCACCGCTTATGCCAAAGGATTATCGCAATTTGCCGTCGTGCGGCGACATATCTTGCGCAATGCAATGATTCCTGTTGTCACCCTCGTCGCACTCGATATCCCAGCCGTTTTTACCGGATCGCTCGTCACCGAACAAGTCTTTCGAGTTCCCGGTATCGGTGCACTTTTAATCGAATCGATTTATCGCAGCGATACCCCAGTTGTTATGGCAATTACCATTGTTTATGCTATGTTAATTGTGTTGTTCGATCTCATTGCCGATCTGATTTACGTTCTCTTAGATCCGAGGGTTCAATACGAAAAATAAGTCCGTTAAATGATTGTTAAATGACAGGACACTCGATGCTGCAATTGAGAGACTGGAGAGCCGATAAAAATGAAAAAGATGGAAATGGCAAACCGTCAGTTCATGGAAGAGGCAATCGCTCAGTCTTTACTTGGGGTTCGATCTCAAAAGGGCGGTCCATTTGGCGCAGCGATCGTTAAAAATGGAGAACTTATTGCCAAAGCTCACAATCGAGTCACCTCAACGAACGATCCCACCGCACATGCTGAAATTCTCGCCATTCGACAAGCTTGCCAAGTTTTGCAGACTTTTGAACTAAAAGGCTGCGAACTCTACACTAGTTGCGAACCTTGTCCGATGTGTTTGGGCGCAATTTACTGGGCCCGACTCGATCGCATTTACTATGCCAATACCAAAACCGATGCTGCCGGTATTGGATTTGATGATGGGTTCATCGACGATGAATTGAAATTGCCAAGGTGCGATCGTCAACTGCCAATGATTCAAATGATGCCTGAAGTTGCAGCGCGAGCTTTTGAGGAGTGGGTTCGCCTTCCTAATAAGGTCGAGTATTAAACCTACCGTCTAAGATCGGTCAACTCGCAACAAACCTCAAAAACAAAAAGTTCAAAAAATATACCCGTTCGCTGCATCCATTGAAGTAGAAAATTTTGGTATTAAATATATCTAGCTGTCTCGTATCGGTCAATCAATTGAGATTTTACCTCGGCGATCGCTTTCCAAAAAAGAGACTCAAAAACCAGGACGTTTACCGACGATCGAATCAAACAGCCGCGCTCATTTTTTTTGAAGAACAGGTTAATTTCTGAGAGTTGACATTTACAGTCAATCGAGCTTTACTACATCCATAGATGTTGCTGTAACGTCTCTAAAAACAGAAATTTCAGCATCTACAACCCATTACAAATTGAAGGAGAATAGTTATGCCATCTAATGACGAATCGAAGACATACTCTAACAAGTTGCGTCCTTGGGCGATCGCTCGTTTACTGCCTAATATGCAACAGGAAATCGTTGCCCGCTTTCGCACTCAGTCAGATGCAAACGGTCATCGGTCTTGTTTGAGTCGGCAAATTCCCCAAGATCGGTATGTCGTATTTTTTGACCATCAACCCCAACCTACGCCACCCGCTTCTCCCGAACCAACAGTCGGTGTTTGAATAGAAGATTTTGAGTTGAGTTTTGTTAATTGAGTTGAAATTGTCCCCCGAAGAAAATTCAGGGGACATCATCGTTTTGGAGAACGACCGATTGCTTTGGGTTTTGGGTCTTGGTGAAAGGTTCAAGTCTCAATCATTCTGTTAACTGCCCAAGATTGGCTGGACAACCCGGATTCGGGAATCCAATAGCGAATCGTGCAGAACTATTGGTTTTCCCC
>NZ_JADEXN010000387.1 GCF_015207075.1 Zarconia navalis LEGE 11467 | reverse complement strand
TTGACCGTAGTTGCGACGCAAAAGAACGGCTTTTAGATTCGGGTGAGTTAGAGCTTTATCTTTGAGCCACTTGGCAGAACCATCTTTGGTCGAACCATCGTCTACACAAATAATTTCGTACCTCAGTCCCGTTTCTTTTAAGCTCGTTACAATTCGCTCGAGCAGGTCGGGTAAACTTTCTTCCTCGTTATAAACTGGAACCACGATCGAAAGATCTAGAGATTCTTCCTCTTGCGAATGATTTAGAGAATCTTCTAGAACGGTTGAGGAATTTAATAGGTCTTGAGAGTCTTGATTTAATGTAGAAATGTTCACGATATCGATACTTGAAAAATAATGAACAACATGGGATCGAAAAACAGATTTGGAGTGTCAAAAACGACTCGCGGGATTTAAAGTTAACAATCCCAAAATTGGGATGGGGATTATCGAGGTTCCGATCGCCGATCTCCACCGCGATCGAGTAATGGAGTCTTCGCCAAATGCTCCGGAAAACCAGCCGATGTCAAAAGTTCTTCCCATTCCTCTTTCAGTTCTCGGGTATCGTCCAAGCGTCGCTCTCGTGCCAAAATATCGAAGGCATCGTGCCAAATTCCCGCTTCTGCATACACTTGGGCACGATCGAGAGGAGTTTTTGCCGTGATAAGTTGCCAGCCTAAGTCTGGGGAGACTTCCACGCGCTCGATCCAGCCTGAATCGGAAACCACTTCAACAGCATCGCCTCCAGTAACAGCATCTAGATACCAGCGATAGAGTTTACCGGATTCTAAGGTAACATCTGGAGGCAGATTAATCCCGATCGCTCCTTGCTGTCTCCTTTCCAATCCATTGAATTCTCTCGATGTTTCATAGACGAGATCGCCATCGTTTCCCCGTTCCTCGGTATCGTACTCGTAGATTTCAAAATAGATCTCTTGGATCTTACGAGAGTCGAGGGATACAAAAAAGGTGGGATTGGGGCGAACGGTCAAACCGAAGTGGGGGGAAGAGAGATCGCCGTAGTCTTTACTGAAATCGTGGGGAACCAGTGGTGTAAATTGGGGCAGACACCGAGTTGCACCTCCGACGGCAACATCCGGTGCACCGCGATTTTCTGGAGGATGAAACTCGATGGCGTATTCATTAGATGGCGGCACCAGAGAGGATGCCCGAGTTGCAGGGGCAAATCCCAATGTCGCGATGAGTTGGGAGAAGGCAACAGAAAAAATGGCAAAGCAAGGTACGTTGGTCAAAATCATCGTTTTCACAAGGTTGCTTGCAAGTTGTACGGTTATTCTGACTCATCCCAAAATAGCTATCGGGATGTTTCCTCGCTTTTATGCAAATTGATGATAATGGCAAATTGTTCTATTTTCATCAGGATAGAAACCTGTCGGGGTCGGTGGGCAGTGAGATAACCCGCGTACGAGTGAAATCCCGATCGAAAAAACTGCCCACCCTACGGGCTATCGATCGCTGGTGACTTTGGGGCGATCGCTATCTTGCAACTCCACTTTGAGGGGGAGGAGGTCCGCTTCTCCGGTAATTAACCGCGCCCCCCGTCCGCGCGTGATGTAGTTCCAGCCCCATTGCACCATCACGATCAGTTTGTTGTCGAACTCGATGAGATAGTAGATGTGGGCGAAGACCCAAATCAGCCACGCCACAAAACCGTCGAGGCGCACAAATCCCAAATCCACCACCGCTTCGTTTTGCCCGATAACGGCGAGGTTGCCGCGATCGACATATTTAAACGCGCCGAGGGTTTTGCCTTGCATTTTCTCTTGGATTTGCTTAGCGACATATTCTCCCTGGGCGACGGCGACGGGGGCTACACCGGGAAGAGGGCGATCGCCTTGGTGGGCGAAGTGGGCTAAATCCCCGATGGCGAAGATGTTTGGGTGTTTGGCGAGGCTTAAATCTGCCTCCACGATGACTCGTCCGGCGCGATCGAGTTCGACTCCGGTTTTTTCAGCCAGTATCCGCCCCATTTTCGAGGCTTTTACCCCCGCCGCCCACAGAATCGTTTTGGCCTCCACTCGTTCGGTTTCGTCTCCCCGACGCATCGTCACTGCGTCATCGGCAATCTCCGTCACCATGGTGTTAGTTTGCACCGTCACGCCGAGTTTGGTGAGGGCGGTTTGGGCTTTTGCCGAGAGTTCTGGGGGGTAGGGAGGCAACACCCGATCCATCCCTTCTACCAGAAGAATGCGGGCGTTGGTTGTATCGACGTGGCGGAAGTCTTCGGGGACAATGTGAAAGGCGAGTTCCCCGATCGCCCCGGCCAGTTCGACTCCCGTGGGGCCGCCACCGACAATGACGAAGGTCAACCACTCTTGCCGCTTTTTGGGGTCGGTTTCTTTTTCGGCTTCTTCAAAAGCATGGTAAATCTGTCGCCGCATTTCCAGGGCATCTTCGACGGTTTTTAGACCGGGGGCGCGATCTTGCCATTGGTCGTTGCCAAAGTAATGATGGCTGACGCCCGTTGCCACGACCAGGGTATCGTAATCGAGGGTTTTGTTGCTGCCCAGGGAAAGGGTTTGGGCGGCAGGATCGATATCGGTCACCTCATCGAGTAAGACTTCAGTATTTTTATTTTTTCTGAGTACCAACCGCAGGGGTGAGGCGATATCCGCTGGCGAGAGGGTTCCTGTTGCCACTTGATACAGCAAGGGCTGGAAAAGGTGAAAGTTGCGTTTGTCTACCAGCGTCACTTGCACGTCGGCGCGGCCGAGGTTTTTGGCGGCATAGAGTCCTCCAAAGCCGCCGCCGACGATAACGACACGATGGGGAGTTTGGGGTGGAGTAGCGTTTATCATTGGCTATTGCAAGTTCGCGAGTTTTTCGAGTTGGTTTTCTCTACCAATATAAACTCGGCTTCTAAAAATATGAGTAACCGTTACAACAACTGGGATGGAGATGTCAGCATTTGGCAACTTCTCGATCGTTTTTATCTCCAGTACGAAGCCCCTAAAACTCAAACTTTAAAGACGATCGATCTCAATTTAAAATAAAGTGCTCGATTTATTTTAAATCACAATTTTTCTTTAAATTCAAATAAATTAATTTTTAAATATAATAGCAACAAATAAAAATCTTATCAATCAATAAAATCGATTTGTCATACAAAATAATTATCTTCAATTCTTGATTCATTAATATTTAGAATCTTATGATTTTGAGTGCAAATCCAAAATCTACAAAATTCAATAGATTTAAAGCTGGCTTCATGAACTCTTTACTATGAAGCTATTTTTATCAAGAATTTGATAAAGATTAAGCATTTCTACTGAAATTCAAATGAAAGTGTGAGAGAACTATAGTGCGTAAAATTACTGAATTTACTGAATATCTGCCATGACTGGCATAAATATTCAGTAAATTATTTGATTTCATCGAATAATTAAATAAACTATTTTGAAATTTTACGTATTTATACTCGATCTAACAAGTCTGAGCCAGTCAGCAATTTATTTTCCATGCGTCTATCACACAAAACATGTATCTCATCATGAAATTTCTCGATCGAGCCATCACACCTCTTGCCGTTACAACGACTTTATTAGCAACCACGGTGAGTTTACCCAGTCGCGCTTTTACAATCGCTAAAAATAGCAATTCCGATGATTTATTAAGTGCATTACTCGGCGACACAACGGGATTGAGTAACTTTTCTGCTTCTATTTCCGGTGATTCTCGTAGCTTCGGTTTATTTGAGGGGGATCCCTTTAATTTAGAGTCAGGAGTTATCTTGAGTACGGGAATTGTTGACCGAGTTTCTGGTGAAAATCGAGGTAATAATGATTTTATCAGCGGCTCGGATTTAAGTGCGGACTTGAAACAACCGGGAAACGATAAAAATTCTTTCGATCTAGCTCAGCTCGATATTACTTTTGAAGCAGATTCAACAGTTGAGATGCTCTTTTTTCAATATGTTTTTGGTTCTGAAGAGTTTGTTGAATTTGGAGGCGATAAGTTTAATGACTCTTTTGAGTTGCTATTAAATGGAGAAAACTTAGCTCGCTTAAGTGATGGGCAAGATGTAACAATTAATAATCTCGTGCCTCAACCCGAACCTGATTTTTTTCATCCCGATTATATTGATAACCCCATTGGAGAAAATACCAAAACTAAACTCGATGGCTACACTCAAGTTCTCACCTTTGAAGGAGCGTTGGCACAGAATTCTCAAAATACCCTTAGCATTCGGATTAAAGATGTTAGTGATGCAGTCTTAGATTCTGCGGTTTTAATTAAAAGTGGTTCGGTGAGTACGGCAGTTCCCAAGGCTGTAACGAAAGCGATACCCTCCCGAGCATCTAAATCTACATCAGTTCCCGAACCGACGTTTGCTTGGGGTTTAGGGTTATTGGTAATTTTTAGTGGTATGTGGAAGGGGAAGGAAAAGTAATGAGTCAGTCGGATGTGTTTAGAGTGTAGTATTCTTAGCGCAAAGTAATCGTTTGTGAAAGTATTTATTTTTTCAAAATCGAAAAATAAAATACAAGCATATTATTTTTTGTCTAAACATTTCAATATCTTTCGGGGCGACACGATATTTTACATTGCAAGAACTGACGCAAATTTCTGTTGAAACTACCATTTGTAGAGGCGTGCTTTCATTCGCCCGATCGCCTATTTAGTCGTATCCGTACATCAGTCGAGATTTCCTCATTAGTAACGTTAGCAATTTCAGATAAAATGACGGAAGGTGTTTCTTGGGTCGAGCTGGAACCAGAGTCAGCGCCGCGAAGCATCTCGACCGATCGATAGGATTTCCCCCATGACCGAAAAACGCGATGCGAATCCACCATCGTCAAAATCCCCAGCCCAGCAGTCGGGGAAAAGCTGGAAACGTCGCCTCTCGCGGGGATGGAACGACGCAGCCGATCGCATTGTCAACCTCCTTCCCGTTGAGAAAGCAGTACAAAAGACGATCGGGTGGTTTAGCGTCAGCGAAGAACGAGTTGCCGAAATTTTGGAAACCGTCCGCGCCGAACTACCCACCACTGAAGCCTTACTCATGGGTAAACCTCAAGCGGGAAAAAGTTCGATCGTCCGAGGACTGACGGGGGTTTCGGCAGAAATTATCGGTCAGGGATTTCGCCCCCACACCCAACACACCGAACGTTATGCCTATCCCTCCAACGATTTACCCCTGATCGTGTTTACCGATACGGTGGGATTGGGGGATGTGGAACGGGATACAACGGCAATCGTCGAAGAACTGGTTAACGATTTGCAACAAAATCGCGATCGGGCCCGCATCCTGATTTTGACCGTCAAAATTAACGATTTCGCTACCGATACCCTGGGAGACATTACCCGAAAACTGCGGGAGACTTACCCGGATATTCCCTGCTTGCTGGCGGTGACTTGTTTGCACGAAGTCTATCCACCTGCTACTGATAACCATCCTCCCTATCCGCCGGAAATTGGCGATGTTACACGAGCATTTGAGGCGGTTAAAGAGGCTTTTTCGGGACTGTTCGATCG
>NZ_JADEXN010000386.1 GCF_015207075.1 Zarconia navalis LEGE 11467 | reverse complement strand
TCTCAGAAATGCGGCAGTTTTTGAGTGGAATTGGCTTGGAATTGCACCCGCAGAAAACGCAAGTGACGAATTTCGATCGCGGGTTTCGGTTTCTCGGTCATGCTTTTTTGGAAAATGCTATTTTTCCAGCGGAGGCATCAAAAGAAAAGGTGAAGTCTGGGTCAGAAAAACAGCAGAAAAAATCGTCGCGTTCATCGAGACAATCTCAAAAAAAAAAGAAGTCCCAAAAAAAGAAGTCAAATTGCCGCAATTCGCGCTGGAAAATTTTTTAGGCGTTTTAGAACTTGTGAATTTCAAGTCTAAAAATCACCAGAATCAAACGGTGGTGGCAGCTTATCAACAATGGAAGCGAATTTGGAATCGAGATATGGCAACCTTATATTTGACCGACCAAGGCACGACGGTTTATAAAGAACATTTGCGGTTTGTGGTTTGTGTTGCCCCCGGCGAAAAACTCGAAATTCCCATTCGGGAAATCGATCGTATTTTGATTTTTGGCAACATTCAACTGACCACTCAAGTGATAGCTGCGTGCTTGCAAGAACAAATTCCGGTTTTATTTTTGAGTTCGTCCGGGCAATATCGAGGGCATCTGTGGAGTTTAAATCCCTTGCATCTCGATAGTGAAATCATTCAGATAAAGAAGCACAAAGAAGAAGACTTTCAGCGAGAAACCTCCCGGAGTATTATTCGCGGCAAGCTGTTGAATTCCAAGCAGTTACTGTTGCGATTCAATCGGAAGCGGAAAGTGGCAACAGTTATGCAAGCCGTAGAAGGGATAACCGCCGATTTAGCATCCCTAGAACGAGTCGATAATCTCGATACGTTGCGCGGATACGAAGGAATTGGCGCGGCGCGGTATTTTCCGGCTTGGGGTCAGCTGATTACCAATCGGGAGTTTCAGTTTGCCAAGCGAGTTCGCCACCCTCCCACAGACCCGGTGAATGCATTGCTGAGCTTTGGATACACGATTTTGCTCAACAACGTGGTGAGTTTGATTATCGCCGAAGGGTTATCGCCCTATTTTGGCAATCTCCACTATGGAGAAGACCGCAAAACCTATCTGGCTTTTGATTTGATGGAGGAGTTTCGCTCGCCGATTGTCGATAGCTTAGTACTAAAAGTGATTAACAAAAAGATTATTAAATTTAATGACTTTGAACCCACTCGGTCTTCTGCGGGAATTTACCTGACTGCCTCAGCACGACGCACATTTTTAGACCAACTAGAAAAACAGATGAACGAAGAAGTTTCCCATCCCGACTTACAATCCCTGGTGACGTACCGACAAGCTGTTGGGTTACAGATTCGGCGTTATAAGCGCAGTCTCCAACGCGGGGTTGCTTACGAGCCATTTTCGAGACTGGCATGAGGCACTATAGCACTCAGCGCTCAGCGAAAACCTGACTAAAGCTTGCTTGTCGCTTTGTCGCACGTCCTAACTTTAATGCGTAGTGCTATAAAATCGTAGGGGCGAACGGGAGTCGGGGTCAACGGCTGTTGACCCCTACCCGACAAATACTCAGCTCCAAAAATGGTTATTGTCGTTTACGATATTCCCGACGATAAGCGGCGAACGCGACTGGCGAAGTTTTTAGAAGGATACGGCAGGCGGGTTCAGTATTCCGTGTTCGAGTGTTTCATCAGCCTGGATGAAATGCGGTTGCTCTATGCCAAGGTGAAAACGAAGGTGAAGTTGGATGAAGATAACGTTCGCTTCTACTGGCTATCCCCCGAAGCTGCATCGAACGTTCTCACCCTCGGCAGCGAACGACCCCAAGAACCGCCGACATATTATATTGTTTGATAGATCGCAAAAAACACGCTCCTATTTCCGAACGCTCCTCGTTTCATTTTCATAGACATCCCCTTTTCTATGGGTAAAAGGGGAAACCTCCCTTTCTCGCCTGTTTTTCGGGAATCAATTGCTCGAATCCACTCGTCGTCGTATGGCTGTAACCCTGACTCCATATATTTTTGAATCTCTCTCTCTTCGATGGGCATGGCTCAAGCTCATCTGGAGAAGCTGCCAATTTCTCGATTTTGGGCATTCAAGCGGTCTGAGATGGGTCAAAGGAAAATTGATTTACGTACAACGCGAGAAAAATTCCCTAAATCACGCTGGGAAAAGGGGTTGGGTGAATCTAACCCGTTGCTTGGTTTTTCTTGACCCGTCTTGGGAAATCGCCCAAACCCCCATTCTTTCGTGGAGATGGTTCAAATCCTTACAGAGACGGGGATTGAGGGGTGTCAGTTGCCCTGCGCGCAGACTCGATTTATACTGCAAGAGGGAGATGGGTCATTTTGAGGCTCAAAACTCTTGTTCTGTCTGGGTTCTACAGACGAACACCCTACTGATTGGGTTAAATCAGATTAGTTGGAAACACGGTAAGAGTTACAAAGCACGAACTCAGCGAGTTCCCCTACTGATTGGGTTAAATCAGATTAGTTGGAAACAATTTCCCCGTGATTCCAGCATCATATGCTTTAATCACCCCTACTGATTGGGTTAAATCAGATTAGTTGGAAACAGTCAGACAGTTGCAGCGCGGTGACGTTGAACATTTCCCCCCTACTGATTGGGTTAAATCAGATTAGTTGGAAACTGAAGCCATAATCCTCCCAAATCACGTGTGTTACCCCTACTGATTGGGTTAAATCAGATTAGTTGGAAACATCGGCACATACCCTTGGAATGATGAGGTCAAGCCCTACTGATTGGGTTAAATCAGATTAGTTGGAAACGATTATAGTCTCTGTTTCCAAATAATCCACACACGAAGTGTTTGAACATCCCTACTGATTGGGTTAAATCAGATTAGTTGGAAACTTACAGAAGACGAATTGTTGGATTCTGCTTTTTTCTCCCCTACTGATTGGGTTAAATCAGATTAGTTGGAAACTTCTTTGAGTTCACCATTAATTTCAACCTCAATGAAAACTCCCTACTGATTGGGTTAAATCAGATTAGTTGGAAACGAATGGGGTCGCCATCAATGGGGTCGCCATCAATGCCCTACTGATTGGGTTAAATCAGATTAGTTGGAAACACGAGGATTCGGACGGTTTTGCCCTGCGGGTGCATAACCAGCCCTACTGATTGGGTTAAATCAGATTAGTTGGAAACCTTTCAGCACACTTTCGCTGGCAACACCCCGAACACCCCTACTGATTGGGTTAAATCAGATTAGTTGGAAACTTGTTCACTCGATCGTTGCAGCTTCCGAAGGGACACCCCCTACTGATTGGGTTAAATCAGATTAGTTGGAAACCTACGTACCGATTACCCATCTCATCTTCACCAAACTGCCCTACTGATTGGGTTAAATCAGATTAGTTGGAAACAAATTAGCCCGCGGGGTTTTGCGAACTCCTCTACCCCCTACTGATTGGGTTAAATCAGATTAGTTGGAATATCGAAACGAGCAAGGTGGATTCATTCCACCTTTTTTTTGTGACTTCCTAGTGGAAAAGGAGCTTTCCAGGGTGGGTGTTTAATAGCGAATAGCAAACAACCACCAGGGAGTTGAAATGTGAAAACCTCTCGTCGCGTCTTAATTCTCGCCGACAGCGACAATACCTTTTTAGCTGCCCAAAGCTTCAACCGTCGCCTCGACTGGCAGAAAATTCGCGATTATCTCGCCGACCCCCAAGAAGGTCGAGAACTCATCGAAATGGTGATTTACGTCGGACTGCCCCCAGCCCGAGAACGCTTTGAAGAACAGCGAAAAACCAAAGAGAAATTTGTCTACTGGGCGAAAAGTAACGGTTTCTTAGTCGTTCTCAAAGAAGGCAAAGCCAAAGGCGACGAATACGAAACCAATATCGATATCGTCATGGCGATGGATGCCATCGAACTCGCCATTGAAGTCCGTCCGGATATCGTCGTTTTAGTCACCGGAGACTCCGATTTTGCTTACCTTGCCGAAAAGTTGCGGCGGCGGGGAATCCGAGTGGAAGTGGCTTCGGTGGAACAATCCCTCGGAAACGACTTGAAAATGGCAGCGAGCAGCGTCATCGATTTAATCGGTGTTTTCGACAGCTTCGCCGCCAAAAAAAACGATCGCGACTACCACCGAATCGGCAACGCTAATGTTTTTGACTGAGTGGCATTACAAGCATTTAGCTTTGCGCCATCAGCCATCAGCTTCAAACCCTATAAAAGCTGAATAGTTACGCGGAACTTTCTGTATCGATTTCGTTAAATTCTAACTTGTCAAGTTGTAAGAATTTAGCCACAGCCACAAATTGTCGCGCCCCCAGCCCCTCGGTGAGAGGGGAGTCAAAGATGAATACTTACATCTAATTCAATCAACCATTCTTACCTTTTCTAAAACTATGATGACCCCCATGAATACTTTGAATACTTTCGCACAAAAAATGATGAACACCATCAACGGCAAACTGATTATTATGAATTCTTCCGAACTCCATGAAGTGAAACAACTCGTCGAACAAATCGATCGCAAATTCGATCGCCTAGAAATGCAACAAGCACTTCCTCCCGCTTCACCAACAAACGAATCCCTACAACAAATCAATTCTCTAGGTTTATCGGTACAGAAACTTCGCAAAATTTACAGCCGCCTGTTTTGGATCGTCTTGGCTTCTAGCTTGGGTTTAAATGTCGCGAATTTGCTAATTTCTCGCAATCCCTCTTGCGCCGTCGAATCCTCGCAAAATGCGATCGAACGCGATGTCAACTCATGGGTAAGCGGTGGAGTTCGCTAGTTCGGTTTGTCCGCAACCCACAAATCGATCGTGTGGGCAGCAACTCGCTAAATTCTTTTAGCAACAACAAAAAAAATGCTGCCCACTCTACGGCTTATATACGACAGCTTAGATAAAACGAATTAGATAAAAAAGGACACAAAAATGCGAGCAGTCATTAACGGAAAACTCATCGACTTACCCGAAGGTGCAACCGTCGAAGAATTGAGAGCGAGACTTCCCGAAATTGGCAACGACGACGTGATGGAAGAAGGTTTTGGAGGAACGAAACCCCTCAAAGAAACCGATGCTCTCAAAGAAGGGGCAAAGGTTTGGAGCGTTCCCAAAATCGTCAAAGGAATGTAAGTAGCCCTCGTGCCGTCAGCCATCAGTTTTCAGCTTTTTACCCTCTAGAAATCTCGAAACTTATGACCCTTTCTATTAGCAAAAGTCTCCAAACCAGTTCTCGAATTCTGGCAGAACTGCAATTGCTCGAAAAAGTGGCGAAAAATGTCATATTAGGTTGCAAAACTGTTAACCGAATTCAATACAACGCCGTTCTGATTAAAGGAATGCCGTTATCTACCCAAAAATTTGCCGTTTCCAACTCCGATTTATTGTTCTTATTGCCCCCAGACTATCCCCGAATTCCCCCCATCGGTTGTTATCTCAATTACCCCTGGAATAGCGTCGGAAAAGGAGACCATCACTTCACCCGCCAAAGTCATTACGGCGCGCCATTTTTAAGCGAAGAAGGCGGGTATTGGTA
>NZ_JADEXN010000385.1 GCF_015207075.1 Zarconia navalis LEGE 11467 | reverse complement strand
ACATCCACATGAGCAAAGGATTAAAGCCCTAGATTGTCGGGAGCCGGATGCATGGAAACAGGCACGTCCGGATCTAACTGAGAGGGGCGGGAAGTAATATTCCCCCTCGACTCAACCCGCCGAGATCTGTTTTGGCACGTACTGCCGGGTACTTCCCTAGCCCGGTTTATCTACAAACTTCAGTTGTGAAGTGTGGGTTAAAGCCCAGACATCTTAAACAGATTGGTCGAAGGGACGGAGTTAACACTCCCAGTACTTTTTTCACGTGAGGATTATCTCCATGCAACGTGTCCCCGTTATTTCTCCAGATGGCATTCCGTTAATGCCATCTAAACCATCTCGTGCCCGTCGTTGGCTCCGTGATGGAAAAGCCAAAATCCATCAAAACGACCTTAACATCTTTGCAATTCAGCTTATTAAGCAACCATCTGGCAACCACTCTCAAAATATTGTTGCAGGAATTGATCCTGGAAAAATGTTTACTGGGATGGCTGTACAATCCGCAAAAACAACTCTCTGGACTGGACATCTTGTCCTACCTTTTAAGCGTGTTAAAAAGCGCATGGAAACGAGAGCAATGATGCGCCGCACTCGGCGAAGTCGTCGAATCAACCGTAATCGCCTTTTTAATTTGCGAAACCATCGCGAAAAACGATTCGATAATCGCTGGGGATCTAAGCTTGCACCATCTATCCGTGCAAATCGCGAACTTGAATTGCGAGTGTTTTCTGAATTAACTAATCTCTTTCCAATCGAAAAAGTTGTTTACGAGATTGTTAAGGCTAACGGTTCCAAGTCTTTTTCCCCCGTTATGGTGGGTCAGCGCTGGATGGTTAATCAGTTGGCTAAGTCTGTAGAAGTTGAAACCAGATTTGGTTGGGAAACTTCAGACACGCGAAAGAAGGTAGGTCTAACCAAAGATAAACAAGACAAAAGCCGTCAAACAGTAGAAACTCATGCCAACGATGCCATTGCTTTAGCTTCGATCCCATTCCAAACTCGAACTGTTCATTATTTGGGACGGACAAAGCTTGTAGACCAGTCTACGGCTAATGTCACTGAAGCACCCTTCATGGTTGTTTCACGACTGCCGGTATCGCGTCGTCAATTGCATTTATTGCAATTTTCTGAAGGCGGTAATCGCCGTAAGTATGGTGGTACAACGACGATCCACGGATTTCGTAAAGGTGATTACGTTGAAGCAACTCGCGCTGGAAAGACTTACCGAGGATGGGTCAGTGGTGACACAAAAACGCAAGTTTCTGTAAGCAATACTGATTGGAAAAGACTAGGACAGTTTTCAGCTAAGAAAGTACGTTTATTGCAAAGATCTGTAGGTTTAATTCCCCAAAGGATCTGCGGCTAAAGCCGCGCTTGCCGTTCGTTTCATCCACCACTTAAAAGATGGTGGTTTCCACTCACTGGAGTTCACATGACCGAAGATATGGAGTATTTCTTGGGGAAGCCGGAAAATTATCAATTCGCGGAACAGCGTTGTGAGTATTGGGAAGATCGCCTGGGTTAGGGCGATCGCTATTGACCGATCTACTTGAGCTGTCCGATCTCAGATTGGGCGTTATCGTAACAACTGACCATCCCTCGATCGAGACAGGTGGTAGCCGCCCGTTGAAAATCCTCGATCGCCCCAGGGCGATCGTTCATTTGCCGCCGGATCGTCCCTCGATTGAAATATGCCACCCCCAGTTCTGGATTGAGACGAATCGCCTGGGTTTGATCTTCAATGGCTTTGCGGTAGTCTTTGGACTCGGCGTAAGCTAAGCCTCGATTGCTGTAGGCAACGGCATCGTGGGGGTTGAGGCGAATGGCTTGGGTATAATCGTCGATCGCCGCTTCGATTTGACCGAGTGCCGTTCGCGCCATGCCCCGATTGCTATAAGCCTTGGCGTGGTTGGGACTCAATTCCAGCGCCTGGGTACAATCTTCGATCGCCTCTGGGTATTGCTGCAAGTTATACCGGGCGACGCAGCGATTGCTGTAGGCTACCCATGCCCGAGGGTCGATTTCTAGCCCCCGCGTACAATCAGCGATCGCCCGATCGTATTTCCCTAAGTTCAACTGAACGCTGCACCGATTCGTATAAGCATCGGCATTTCGATCGTCGAGTTCGAGGGTGCGGGTGTAATCTTCGAGGGCACCAGTATAATCTCCTAAAGCGTATCGGGCGCGCCCTCGACTGTAGTACGCCATGGGATTTTCGGCATCGACGGCAATGGCTTGAGTATAATCGGCCATCGCTTTTTGCTTATCTCCCAGGGCCGAATAAGCTAATCCCCGACTTTGATAGGCATTGGGATTTTCGGCATCGAACAAGATCGCTTGGGTGTAATCGTTAATTGCCGCTTGATAATCTCCCAAATCGTATGCTGCTAACCCGCGCTGGTAGAAGGCATCGGCATCGTTTGGTTTGAGTTCGATCGCCCGATCGAAATCATCGATCGCCCCTTGAAAATCCTTTAACTGAGATCTGGCCCATCCCCGATTGTAATAAAAGTCTACCTGAGTCGGATCGAGTTGGATGGCTTGAGTATAATCGGCGATCGCCTCGTCTAGGTTACCCAAATCGTAGTGGGCATTGCCGCGTTTGTAATAACCCGTCGCTTCTTCCGGGGCGATCGAAATCGCCCGATCGAAATCCGCCAGCGCCCCAGATTCATCCCCCTCGGTCATCTTTTCCTCTCCGAGCAAGTAGAGTTTCTCCACATTACCCAAACCCGGCAACATTTTCAGACCCCATCCGCCTGCGCCCAACAGAATCAACACCACCGCACCCAGTCCTGCCCGACGCAAAATCCACGATCTCGACGGCTTCTGCTGTGGGTGGAACGAACTTCCCGGAATCGCTCGCACGAGGATCGAAGCTTTCGATGCATCGGTTTTCACCGTAGATGCGGTCGAGGATGGCATCCTCGTCACCTCCGCTTCCATCTCGTCGAGGGCCGACAGAACCTCGCTCGCCGATCCATAGCGCTGTCCGGAGGAATACTCAACCATTTTGTCGATAATATCGGCCAATCCCGCTTCAACCTGGCATCGATCGCGCCAGCAAACCCGACTCTCTAAGTTTTGCAGCTTTGGCAAACTCTGGGCGGACAAACCCGTGAGTGCTTGAACCGCGATCGTCCCGAGGGCGTACAAATCGCTGTTAAATTGGGGATTGCCTTGGAATTGCTCCACGGGCATATAAACCGGGGTTCCCGCCGCGACAGTGCGCGTTCGATCTCCATTGATGAGGTTGCCGATTTCTTTGACCGAGCCAAAATCGATGAGAACTAAAGCTTTATCTTCCTGACGGCGAATCAGGTTGGCGGGTTTGATGTCTCGATGAATCACCCCTTGCCCGTGGACGAAAACTAAAATTTCTAAAACCGATCGCAAAATTTCCCCGACTTCCGATGATGTCAGAGGATGACCGGGGACGATCTCATCGGTGAGGGGATGACCGGGAATAAATTCCTTGACCAGGTAAAGTTGGTGGTTTTCTTCAAAATAAGCCAGCAGTTGGGGAAGGCGATCGTGTTTGCCCAGTTTCTCTAAGATTTCTGCTTCTTTTTGGAACAGTCGCCGCGCCGTGCGCAAGGATTCCACACCGCTGGCGTAGGGACAGAGTTGTTTGACAACGCAATGGGGCAAACCGGGACGGTGGGTATCGGCTGCCAGATAGGTGGGACCGAAGCTGCCAGAACCGAGTACTTTAATGATGCGATAGCGCTTGTTGAGCAGTTGACCGATGGCCGCAGCTTCTCCGGTCACTTTCGATCGAGAATTAGACAAGGAGTTCTGGGAATCGGAGTGGTTCATGGCGAGCCGTTCGATGACAGAGCACAGGAGCAACGCGAGGTGGGTTCAGGATAGATCGATACTATTCGAGGGGTGGGAATTCACCGTCGCCGTTGTCGGTTCGATCGCCGAAACATCCAGACGGCAGCGACGATCTTCCTTGTGCGTTCGTCGATTTCGCCAGAAACGAATGAATCCTGCGGCGATAAGATAGCTAAAAACACTCCCGACCAGTCCGCAAACCAGGCACCCAACTAATAATGTGGCGATAAACTCCTCTTTCAACTCTAACAAAGCCTCTAGCGACTGCAAACTCTCCGGTGTGAAACTCACTTTCGCGCCAAGCAACTCGTTTCCGACGCGAAAATTGAACCAAAATATCGGGATGTAGGTGAGGGGGTTGCTAACCCAAGTTCCTAAAGCGGCGGTGAGTTTGTGACCCCGCAGCGGAATCGCCAAGAGTACTCCGATCGCCGTTTGAGCGCCAAAGAGGGGAAAAAAGCCTGCGAATACTCCCACGGCAAGACCTCGGGCGAGATATTCCGTAGAGGCTTTGGTGCGAGTCAAGCGACAGTACCAGTACCTTCCGCATCGGAGGAGTTTTTTGTAGCTCGATCGAAATCGGGGGGCGATCGCCCTGGGATTCGGTGAGGGTTGTTGCGGGAGAGAAGAGCGTTGTTTCATCACCTTTGGGGTCCATTGCATTTTCCTTCGCACGAGGCGCGAAATCTTGTATAAGTATCTTATAGTGTTTCCAAATGTAAAGTTGGCATGAATCTGGGGGGAAGTTTACCCCAAAGTCCGATGGTCAAAGTGACTCGGGCGGGGGCGATCCGCCATCGATAGAGATTTGGAGAAAAAGAGAGGATGAGATGGAGAAAACGGGAAATCCAACTAAAAATTGATGATTTGGGCATTAAAATTGATTTTAATTTAGATTATCAGAAATTTCTAATCCTTCCTAAGAGGAGGAGTTCCCCAACCCATTTCTTTAAAAATTGATTACACAGAATGTTATACGGATGGAAACAGGGTGATACGATCGCCGCGATCGCGACGGCGGTGGTTCCGCAACAGGGTAGCGTCAGCATCGTCCGCCTGTCGGGGGAAGAGGCGATCGAGATTGCCAAAACCCTATTTCACGCCCCAGGTCGGCAAGTTTGGGAAACTCACCGGATTCTCTACGGCTACATTCGCCATCCCCAGACACAACAACTCATCGACGAAGCCCTCTTACTGCTGATGCAATCGCCGCGATCGTATACCCGAGAAGATGTGGTGGAGTTTCACTGTCACGGGGGAATTATGGCGGTACAGCAGGTTTTGCAGTTGTGTTTGGAATCGGGTGCGCGCTTGGCCAGACCTGGGGAGTTTACCCTGCGCGCGTTTGCTAACGGACGACTCGATCTCACTCAAGCTGAAAGTATCGCCGATTTAGTGGGGGCGAAATCCCCCGATGCCGCTCAGTTTGCTCTAGCTGGGTTGCAAGGAAAGCTTGCCGAACCGATTCGTCAGTTGCGGGGGCAATGTTTGGATGTTCTGGCTGAGATTGAGGCGCGAGTGGATTTTGAGGAAGATTTACCGACTTTGGATGAATTGGAGATTGCCGGGCAAATCGATGGTGTTGTCTTGGAGATCGATCGCCTCGAAGCCACGGCAGGTCGGGGGGAACTGTTGCGCACTGGACTCA
>NZ_JADEXN010000384.1 GCF_015207075.1 Zarconia navalis LEGE 11467 | reverse complement strand
ATTGAGCGTGGGCGGGGGAAATCCCCCAGATCGACATTCCCAGGAATACAACCAGGGCAACAACCAGGGCAACAACCCCTCGAACGATCGCATTGTTTGCCGTCCTCATACCAGCACCTCCTGTCCGGTTCTCGCCCACAGGGGTAAAGCGGATTCGGGGGCGGTAATCACATCCACACCCACCGATAGCTGAGTTGAAACCTGGGTTCCCATGGTGATGGGACTGCCATCGAGGGTCAGACCGGGAACCACTTTCAGCACGGCCCGCCGTCCGCCGCGACTGACCTGCCAAATACCTCGATTGCCATCGGGATTAGCGATGGCAATGCGTTCGCCATCCACGGCCCAAATTCCACCCAGCTTGAGAATTTTGATGCCCACCGGGTCGGCTAAACTCAAGGCACGAGACCCCTGGGCTTGATTTTGGCAGGCAATACAGATAAAGGGGTCGGAGTTGCGCGCGCGCAGACAGCTGACGTTATCGCAAACCTCTGCCGGATCGATCTCGGGTTTGGGAATGCCGCACTGGTGGACGAGGGTAAACAAGGCGCTCATGGTATTTGCCCCTTGGGAGAGACAGAGAATCCCTTTCTCGCCGTTATTCCAGGGATTTTGGGGTAAGTGTTCGCGGAATCGGAGATCGCGATCTAAGGGGCGATCGGTATCTGTTCCGAGTAATTCGCGCACCGTTGGGTTGGCGCCGGGAATCACCGCTCGAATACCCGCAACGAGAGCATCGAAACTAACGCGAGCGAGAGCTTGGTAATACTCGACAAATTCTGTGGTAAATATAATCTCGGTGACGGCACCATTGCTATCTCTTTGGGTGTGCCACTCGACATATTCGTCCTGTAATTGGATGCGCTGTCGATCGATTTGGGCAACCGTTGCTACGGCCGATTTTGGGAATGCAATCCAGGAAACCGTCGAGGTTTGGGCTGGAGTTTCTGCGGTGAGTTTGCTGAAGGCTTCGATCGGGGTGAAGTTGGAGTTGGGAATGCGAGCGGAGTTCGTATAAAATGCTCGGACAATGTCTCGATAATACTCCAGAGCACCTTGACTGGCGAGTAAGTTAGAGTGGGTTGGGTCGGTATAAAATAACAAGGCTATCTCCTAATATTTGATTTTTATGAATTGGCATTGTGCCAGATTTAAGATCGGTCTTAAATTATCGTTTTTCATGCCTTTCTCATGTCTTAATCGTAATCTTTTTGCAACTTCAAGACAGTACCTAAGTAGGGTAATATTTCAGCTCGATCTAATTATTAAATTTTAGAAAAATAGGTCTTGTTTTCAAAAAAACAAGACTGTAAAATTTATTCCGATCTCAGAACTTTTTGGTTTGAAATTGAGTCGAATTATATTGAAGCGTACGATTTAATTCAACTTTTGGTACCTGGCTTTACTACTTCTTCAAGTCAAAATAGAAGATTCCGGAACTCTTTAATGTATTTTCATGAAAAGAGTCACGGTTAAAAATATAAAGTTCGAGATCGCGCTTAATTAGAACTAATTATCCGAACTTGATATAACAAATTGATAAGTCACGATTCACGTTCCGCCAGCCTCCCCAAAATCCCCTGATGCAAGCGGCTGCCACAAATACTGACGTAAATTAATATTGTCGCGATCGCCAAATTCAATGCCTTCGGCTTCCAAAAGCGATCGTTGGAGGTAATCGGTTCCCCGTCGCTGGGGAGAATGAGAAATTTCCCCCTTCGCATTCACCACCCGATGCCAGGGAATATCGTCTGCCATAGAGTCTACCCGATACAAGGCATATCCCACCAAACGCGCCCGACCCGGTAAATTTGCCAATGTTGCAACTTGTCCGTAGGTCGCGACTTTACCGGGGGGAATTTGACAGACGATCGCGTAAATTTGTTCGTAAACAGACATTCGCCAAAAAAATGAGTGAAGATCGCCCTGGCGATCGTAACCGATCGAGCGTCATATTTGGCTGCGAACCCTAAAACTTATCCCGAGTCACCTCAGTTCGACCGACGAATTGAAAAAGCATTCAACGATGGAGTTAGAAAAAAGCCATCTTCTAGATTCTCTCGTCTTTTTTCCTTATTTTTCCCAATGTTAAAATTCTGTCGAAATGCATCTTTCTCTAAAAGCAAACCCCGAAAAGACGATTCCTGCGATCTCCCCAACTTGCGGCTAACGTTCTCAGTCGAGTCGTGGTTGAAGGAGATTGATGTTGCTTCTGCCTAAGGAATGAGTCGGATCGAGGGAAACGGCCCGTTGGTAGGCTTCCATGGCGTCCTCTAGCCTCCCCAAACCTTCCAACACCAAACCCAAGTTATTCCAGATATCGGCATCGTTCGGTTTGAGTTCGATCGCCCGATTGTAGGCGGTGAGCGCTTCCTCGTTCCGTTCGAGGTAGTGCAGTGCCACCCCCAGGTTATACCAAGCAAGCACTTCTCCCATGCCCCCCCAGCGACCGTCACCCCGAATCGCTGCCTGACAGGATTCAACGGCTTCGGGATTTCGACCCAGACCAATGAGAACCGAACATCGATTCGCCCATGCCAGAGAATAATTCGATGTCAGTTCGATGGCTCGATCGTGGGACGCTAAGGCAGCTCGGAGTTGTCCGAGTTCGTCGAGTTTCGTGCCTCGGTTCGTCCAAGTCGTGGCATCTTCCGGTTTAATCTCCAAGGCGAGATCGCAAGCTTCTAGGGCTTCTCGTCCCTGACTTTCATAGCAGACATCGATTAAATAATCGTAGTCCCGAGTCAGTTGAGAAACTGCCTGCAAAAGCACGATCGAATCCTGTGCCCAGGCGGGTTGGGAGATAAGTGTCCCCAGCACGAGGGCAAGCAGCTTCGATCCGAAGAAAACAGGTTTCATAAATCGGTTAGTTCGCCAAGTGTCAAAGTAAACACTCCCTATCCTACCTGACACCGTACGCTTCCTCGATATAGGGGATGAATGGACAACGGACGACGAACAATTAACAATGGATAAGTTGCGATTCTTCCCCTCTCTCTCCTTACAAGGGAGTGCTTTTCACCATCGATACGTCACAATCGATACGATCGCTCGTTGGTGTCGAAGGAGATTTCAAGGGTTTTGCCTCCCCTGCCCCATTTCACACTGAATCTCAAAAAACATACACTTGTAAGTTCTACCCGTCCCCCGTCTCCCGAATGTCCCATCCTCACCGGCTCACTCCATCCCACCAACTTCCCCTCTGGGGTAAGCGCATCCTCATCACCGCGCCGCGAACCTATGCTTCGAGATTAGCGCAGCAGATCGTTGATATTGGCGGACTCCCGATTTTGATGCCCACCATCGAAACCTGTTGGCTGGAAGATTATACCGATCTCGATCGCGCCCTCCAACAGCTCGATCGATTTAATTGGATTGCCTTTACCAGTCGCAACGGCATCGATGCCGTTGCCGAACGCCTCGATCGTTTGGGGTTATCCCCATCGGCACTTACGAACTGCCGTTCGATCGCGATCGGTCGAGATGCCAGCAGACTCACCGAATTGGGCATTCGTGCAGACATGGTTCCCACCGAACCGAGTCCCCATGGAATTGCCATGGAACTCTCTGGCGTTGCCGATATCGCCTCCCAAAGCATCCTCGTTCCCGTACCCCAGGTCGTCGATCTTCGAGAACCCAATATTGTCCCCAACTTTATTGCCGCCTTGGAGAACTTAGGGATGAACGTCACCCGCGTACCGGCTTATACCACCCGGCGATCGCTCCCGAATCGCTACGAAATCGAACTAAATCTCGTATGTCAAGGTCAAATTGACGCGATCGCCTTCAGTAGCAGCGCAGAAATTGAAAGTTTTATTCGCACGATCGATTCCCCGCACGATTATGCGGGATGTGCGATCGCTTGTTTTGGTCCCTATACTGCCGCCAATGCCAAAAGATTAGGGATGCAAGTGGCGATCGTCTCTGAGGATTACAGTTCCTTTGCTGGCTTCGCCCGATCGATGGCGGAATTTTTTGCCCCATCGGACGGTCGAAACCCATAGATGCACGTAATGGACTTCAAATCACCGTTCCATCGGGAATTGTCGCATTTTTGAGCACGACGACAATGCCATTGCGAATATAAAATCCCAAACTCTCGCGATTGGATTCTTCCACCCGATCTTTATTCACAATTTGAACGTTTTGACCGATGCGAGCGTTTTTATCGACAATTGCACGACGAATCGTCGTCTTTGCACCGATACCGATTTGAATCTTGCTATCTTCTGCGTGAGAATTATGCTCTGCAAACGCTTGATAGTAGTCTGCGCCCATCAGCAGGGACTCTTCGATGACACAATCAGCCCCGACACGGGTACGAACCCCCAAGACCGAGCGATCGATCCGGCAATCTTTGAGAATGCATCCTTCCCCAATCATCGATTCGGTGACCCGAGAATTGAGCAACTTGCTCGGAGGTAAATAACGAGCGCGGGTATAAATCGGGGCATCTTTATCGTAGAAACTAAAAGGTGGTTCCGGTTGTTTCGTCAGCGCCAAGTTGGCATCGAAAAAGGCCTCGATGGTTCCGATATCTTCCCAGTAGCCATTGAATAAATAGGCCTGAAGATTGTAATCTCCTGCTGCACCGGGAATAATTTCTTTCCCGAAATCTGTTTGTTCGGGTGCTTGTTCGAGCAGATCGATCAAAGCGTCTTTCTTGAAAACGTAAATTCCCATCGAAGCGATATAGGGACTTTTTGCCGCTTGTTCGGCAGTCAATCCTAATGCTTGAGTATCCACTTCCATGGCTTTGAGAGCTTCACCCTTGGGCTTTTCGGCGAAGTCAATCACCCGACCGGCATCGTTGATTTTCATCAAGCCGAAATCCGAGGCCCGTTTTTCGTCGATGGGAACCACAGACAAGGTGACATCGGCGTTGGTTTCCCGGTGACGCTTGACAAATAGACTGTAGTCCATGCGGTAGAGATGGTCTCCCGACAAAATCAGGTATTCATCGACATCCCAATCCTTCAGCAGCCAGATATATTGGCGCACGGCATCGGCCGTTCCCTGGAACCAACCGGGGCTGTCAGAAGTTTGCTGAGCGGCGAGAATCTCGACAAAACCCTCGGTAAAGGTAGAAAAATTGTAGCTGCGATTGACATGTCGATTGAGGGATGTGGAGTTGAACTGGGTCAGAATGTACATCTTGTGGATGTCTGAATTGATACAATTACTGACCGGAATATCGATTAAACGATATTTACCTGCTAGGGGAACCGCAGGCTTGGCTCTGAGTTTGGTTAGGGGGTACAAACGAGTACCTGCCCCACCACCGAGAATAATGCCGAGAACTCTTTTCACCGAAACACCTCGCAACTGATATGGTCAAGTCTTAGTGTCCGATTGTCTGAGTTTCTTGGCAAGGGGTATTGCCAAATCGATTGAAATCCCCAGTAGCGGTATGTCGAGATCGATACTTTGTCCGTTTGGAAAAATGGGTAAAATGCAGGAGATCGATTTTCCACTGAGGTCAAACCGTTCGG
>NZ_JADEXN010000383.1 GCF_015207075.1 Zarconia navalis LEGE 11467 | reverse complement strand
TCCCTGGGAGAGTCCCTGCCAAGGTACTCTCCAATGCCGTATTTAATTGGGCGGGAGACTGTTGCAGCAAATTTTGGACGTAGCTGCTGACGGCATAGTAGAGGATGTCGAGTTGAGATCGATCGCCTCGAATCACCATCTGCTTTTCCTCGGGCACTCTGGGATCGTCGAGGCTCAGCTCGAATTGCAGCTTTTTGAGAACGGGGCGGTTCGTCCACCGAGACAGGGGCGATTGCTTGGCGATAACTTCTAGGGTACAGGTGGGGGGCGTGTACCGAAGGTGATACGACCCGTTCATCAGACTGAGAGATTTGGAGTTGAACATGGATTCGAGGGCAACAAGGGAAGAGTAAAACTCAAACGTCGAAGGAGCAGGTATTTGCAAGCCGTTGAAGGGTCGGTTACTGCGGTTTGCTCGATCGCTCCAGCAGCGCCAACCAAAGACGGCGATCGCCACCGGGGCCGCTGTAGAAGAGCAAATCGATTAGCAGTTTGAGGGCTAGATGAGCCAGCAGTTCGGGAGAGGTGCGATCGCCTTCGTGCATTCGCTCTTGATAGGTATTGGTGAAGGCATCGAGATAGTCTCCTAACAGTGCCGCTTGGTGGGGTGGACGGTTTTGCTCGGCAAGCTGTTCGAGCAGGGCCACTGCCCGACGAATCAACTCTTGATGCTGCTTGGCCAAATGGGCGACGATCGCCACGAGCGATCGCGCTTCTTCCACATCCAACTTTTTGCGCCCTCCGGAACTGTTGCGCAGAGGATTTGACTGCCGCAGCCGCCACAACGTCACTCGATCGGCGATCGTGGTGTTGACATTCAGATGGGTTGCTGCCTGAAGGATTTCCTCCGACCCAATTCCGGCAAGGGTTTCCAGTGCCAGCAGCACCAGGTCGATTTGGGCTTTAATATTATCGAGCTGCACCGGATCGGGGGCAGTACTCAGAGGTAGGCTTTCCCACTTCCGGGAAGTTGGCGGGGCGAGTGGCGTTTGTTGACCCGCTCCACTATCGCCATTCATGGGAGCCAACTGAATTGAAGGACGCATAAGTTTAAAATACGATCGGTCAAGGGTGTTGGCATAACTATTTAGAATTCTCCAACCGGGTTTGGGGTTGACGACGTGCCGACTAGCCGCACAATTTAATGTACAGCAGCTTTATGGTAAACACCAAGTCTCTTTCAGCCACGCTCTTGTGTGTGTGTGTCGCCATTGTGGCGATCGGATGTACCGAACGAGCCGACTCTCCCGATCCCACACCAACAAGTCTGCAAACCGAGCCAACACCAACTCTTCCTCAAACGACGCCAGAACCTTGGACGGTTCCGGAACCCGAACCCACCCCGACGGCAGCGGCGCTACCGGAACCGGAAACCTCCGTCGTGGCGGTGAGTATTGCCGCCGAACCCAATCGATCGAATTCCGAAGATGCGCTGCCCCCCGTACCTCTAGACGCAGCGGGGGCGACAGAGTTTCTCGATCTTCGCGGCGTGGGAGATGCGGCAATGGCCGAAACTCACCAACAGCCCTACAATTTGACAGATTTTCTCCCCCGTGGCGAGCTGGCGAACTTTGGCGCGCAGCTCGATCGTTTCGATCCCACGGGGAAATCCTATCGAGGGGATTTATCCTTTATTAATTGGGAAAGTACAATCGGCTTGAGGTGCAATGAATTTTGGGCTCCCTTAAATCCGGGCGCTTTTGCGTTTGTCTCCCATCCCGATAATATGAGCGAAATCTACCAGCGGGGATTTAACCTGATTGGCTTGGCGAACAACCACACCCGCGATTGCCCCAGTGCGGAAGATGGCAAAGATGGGGCATTGGTTTCGTCTTTGCATATGGAACGATTGAGCCGAGAAATGGGGGCAAATTGGCTTTGGCACGGAGTTGGCGAGCAAAAGGAAGCCAGTGTCACAACGCTAAATGTGAAAGGGCGAGATCTCAAAGTTGCCTTTGCCAGTCTCTATCTTGCCGAGGGAGACTGCACCTACGTCACCTGTAAATTTGACGAAAAAACGGTACTGCGATCGCTCCGGGATGCCGATGCGGATCTTCGCATTCTCTCCATCCACAGTTGGACGGACGAAACTCAACAGGAATTAGTGAATCTCGGGGTGAATTTCCTCACTTATTACAATGGCGATGTGGTTTTCGGACATGGTCCCCACGTTTGGGCCCCCGTGCGGGTCGTCGAATCGCCGACGGGCAAGCAGGGCGTTTTGTTCGAGAGTTTGGGAAATTTCATTCATCCGGCACTTTACCCGAGGGCAACTAATATTATCGGTCGAGTATTGTTCGATATCGATACGATGAAATTGCGCCAAGTGCAAATTATTCCCATAGCACTCGATCGCGTGACTGCTTACTTTGGTGGTGCTCCCGATCCCTCTGCCGTGCCTGCAAACCTCAACTGGCAGCTTACCAGCGATTCGGTTTGGCAAAGTGGCGTCAATCCGCAAGTTCGCGCGGCTTACTCGAATATTAAGTAACCCGATCGAGTTGGATGGGGTAACCAACACCACCATAGAGGGTATCGGATCGAGATCGATTGCCCCATTTGATAAGCAATTACTTTAAATGTTTCCGAATACATCACCCTCCTTTGAGTACAGGACAAAAAAGCTGAAGCTTATATGCAGGGGAAGGTGTATTGAATTTCGATCGAAACTTTATCTGGTAATCGTTTCGGACATCGGGCGACACTTGTCATTCAAGTTTTGTCCCGCACTTAGCATCCTCCTTACCATTTCGCTTCAACACAAAAATTGAGTCCTCGATCGCCCCTTTGTGTGGGTCATTTAACTGCGATCGAATTAATGGTTTCATCTTTTACACTTTTATCTTTAATATTACCTGCGTAAAATCACGAATTTTCATTTTTTCTAGTATTTATTTTTTTAATCTATTATCTGTTTTTCATACTTAACTTAAGTCTAAAAGCCTTGAAATGAAGCTATTGCGCTTATTTCTTATAACTTTACACAACATTTATAAATACTTGGTTGGTAGCTTTAATTAATAAAGCCTACAATTTTATTTAGTAGGGAAAAGCACAAAATAGCCTTTGACGACTTGAAATAGACTCAAAAAATACTCTTGAATATGGAGTCGAGAATTTTTCTTTTAAGTTGATAACTTTCATCATGCATCCTTACTTTTCTTGATATCATTTTGAGCTCTGGCTGCTCGATTTCAAATTTTGAAATTAAAGCTCAATTTTTGAAAAAATGTCCAGAATCGATATTCATCTGACTTCCTTAATATTCGGCAATTTGCCGAACGTCATCTAAATTTTTGCCTTCAGGTTTAAAGCGTGTCGAATAGTGGGTGAAATCCTGACTGGATGAAAGTTGGAGCAGGCAGTTCGTATGATTCAAGCTCCAATTCAAATGAACTCTACAATTTCCATAGGTGAACTCTAATGCCAAAAATTAACGGTATAGACGACAACAATCTGTTCTCGAATAATCTCGAAGAAGATATTCTCGGTCTTGACGAGAACGGTGAACTTTCAGGGAACTCTGGCAAGAATCTTTTAATTCAAGCCAATTCCGAGAAGGTCGGCGGCAGTAATGCCAAACCGGAAGAAGAGAATGAACCTCAAGGGGAGACGATTACGAACTCAAATGAGTCTCGGGAAGAAGACCCCGCACCACCGGTTGTGGAAGACCCCGCACCACCAGTCGTGGAAAATCTCGCACCACCAGTCGTGGAAGACCCCGCACCACCAGTCGTAGAAGACCCCGCACCGCCAGTCGTGGAAGACCCCGCACCGCCAGTCGTGGAAGACCCAATACAACCCATTAGTGCCGAACCCGCTAGCCTGGGCGACCAAGTCTTCTACGACCTGAACGGCAATGGAATGCAAGATGGCAATGACACCGGTGTTGCTGGCGTTACGGTCACCCTAACAGGTGGCGGTGCAGATGGTGTTATCGGTACGGCTGACGATACAACAGCGACGACCACCACCGATGAAAACGGTCAGTATCGCTTTACCGAACTCAATCCCGGCGAAGAATATCAAGTCACTTTCTCCGATATGCCCGAAGGGTACGAGGTTACCCAAGCCAATGCCCAAGGCAACGACCACGGTGACTCCGATGCCGACAGCAACGGTCAGACTCAAATCGTTACTCTAAATCCTGGAGAAAACAACACGATCTTAGATGCTGGGATCGTCGAAAACCCAGTTATCGAAGATGGAACCTACCGCCTCTTCAACCATCCCAATGCCGACGCCACCTCTCCTTACTACGGGTTGCGCCTAGATGGTTTGATGAGCGGCGATGACAACGACATCACCAGCTTCAACTTCGAGCATCCCGGTGCTGAAGTGTACATGACCATCGAAGGCAATAACGTTCATATCTTCGGACAAGCCTTTGGTGGATTGGACATCGGCACGGAATACGACCCCAATCAGTCGGGATGGTGGCAGATTGACTTCACCTACACCGATCTCGATCGTATTGCTGGCGACGATGACCTCGGGATTGATGCCACCAACGAAGGTAACGCCAGTGGAACCATCAAGCAACTCTACGGAGACCAGTTAGAGTACGACTTGGTAGACTTTGCCGGTCGCCAAAACGGAACCTACAAGCATCCCCAGAGTTTTTCGATCGGGAACCTCGCCGACGAGACGGGCTACAAAGGGTTTGAAGGCATCTCTGGCTGGGGTTGGCTCAACCACTCCGGTGCCGAAGGTCATCTCAAAGCCTCCGACTGGGTCTTTACCGTGGGACCGAAAGTCAGTACCCAAGGCCCCAGTTCATTGGGCGACAAGGTCTTCTACGATACGAACGGCGACGGTCTCCAGGATGAAGGAGAAGGTGGAGTTGCAGATGTAAGCGTCACTCTCACTGGTGGCGGCGAAGATGGTCTCATCGGCACGGCTGACGACACCACAGCTACAACGACGACCGATGCCGAAGGTAACTATCGCTTCGACGACCTCAATCCTTTAGAAGAATATCAAGTTACCTTCTCCAAGCCCGAAGGATACGAGTTCACGAGCGCCAATGTTGCTGGCGATGATACTGCAGACTCCGATGCCGACCCCCTCACCGGGATGACTCAAAAGGTCACTCTACAACCGGGAGAGCACAATCCAACTCTGGATGCGGGAATGGTTATACCCGAACCTCAATCCGGAGAACTGGGAGCTTTGGGCGATCGGGTTTGGAATGACGCCAACAACAACGGTATCCAAGATAACGGCGAACAAGGAGTCGCTGGTGTCACCGTCAACCTGCTCAATGGCAACAACGGACTCATCGACAGTGTCCAAACCGATAGCAACGGGAACTATTTGTTCGACGATCTCGAAGAAGGTTCTTATCGGATTGGTATCGACAAACAGACCCTACCCGATGGCTACGAACTGACCCAATCCAACGCTGGAAACGACGAATCGGATTCCGATGCCAATGCTGCTACGGGTTTGATGCCCACCACCACCTTGGAGGCGGGGGAACGAGACTTGAGCTGTGATGCGG
>NZ_JADEXN010000382.1 GCF_015207075.1 Zarconia navalis LEGE 11467 | reverse complement strand
GGTACTCGGATTACTCGCTCTGACGATCGGGACGGGTTCGATTGCTATCTTACTGGCAACACTTGGAAAGCTTGTCACGCTCGCCTTCATCATTATCGTTGCCACAGCGGTACTTTCACCGCTCGAAGCCTTAGGTTGGTGGGCTGGTTGGTTTGGCGATCGCATCGATACGGCTCGCAATCCGGGTACGGTTTTAGAAACCGTGCCACCATCGAGCCATGTCACTCGGTACGTACTTTATTTAGATGGTATCGGTCAATCTAGCTATAACTACGACTTTTTAGTCAAGCGATTTCTGGCAAAATTAGCGGCAATTTTGCCCGACGATATCGTACTCATCAGCGGCTTCATGCCCTATTCAATTCTCAATATTCCCCTGACGCGCAATCGAATCTCCAGCTCTTTTTGGCGTTGGGTAGAACGGGAGCAAAAAACCCATCCAGGAACTAAGCTGAGTTTTGCGGTTTACCTGAAAAATATGTTCGTTGTCGCTATTTCAGCCGATCGACGCTACGGCCCGATTTACAACCAAGGCATAGCTCAACTGATTTACAACAGCCTGGTGAAATACGGTTATCAACTCGGTAGTGGCATACCGATTACCCTTGTGGGCTACAGTGGCGGCGGGCAGATTTCCATGGGTGCATTACCGTTTCTCAAGCAGGCACTCGGGGCTTCGGTCGAAGTCATCTCCCTGGCGGGTGTCCTCAGCGGTAATACCAAGGCGATTTCATTGGAACATCTCTACCATCTGGCGGGAGAAAACGATTCGATCGAGCAGCTCGGTTCGACAATTTTCCCCAAACGCACACCGCTTTTCTTCTTGTCTTACTGGAACCGAGCCAAACGTCGCGGTCAAATTAGTACGATCTCCCTCGGGCCCGTCGGTCACAATGGCCCAGAAGGGGTTCTCGATGCCGATTATTATCTCCCGGACGGTCGCAGTAGCTTGCAGCAAACCCTAGACTGGATTTCTGGGATTATCACCGGTCAGCTGCGCGTTGAGATCGCGGCCGTCCGTGCTAAATCCAGCAACTACGAACGATTTCGACAAGCTGACTTCAATCAACTTCAATATTATCCTCTCGATCGAACGGTTGACCCCGAGCTGTATCGCCCCATCGCTCCTTGGATGGGTCGATTAATTCTGCCCGAATCCGAGCGGCGTCAGACCGTTCGGGGCGTTTTATTTGAAGTGCATCATGCAGATAAACTCCACCAGCATTCGATCGGGCAGGTGGTGCATTTACGTTGGAGCGATTCCGCTGAAATGAAAAAGTACGTGCGATCTCTGACTCGAGACGTATACTTTAGCGATAATGCCGAGTACAGCAGTCGAGTGGAAGGGTTAATTCACCCCACTCGCCTCGATCGGTGGCGGCAGGTCGATCCCTTAGAATCCCTAGCTGGGGCAAGACCCGAGGACGATATGCTCGTCATGCTACGCGAACCCATCTCGGTTGGAGAAGCCCGAGAGCCAGGCGGGGCGACGGTTATCGAAATCGATTGCGAACCCGTGCAAATTAGCGGTCGCTATTACGGGTTAGTCAGAATTCTTCAGCCTGTGGGGGATGGTGGAGATCGATTCGAGGTCGTTCACTTCAATCGCCAGTCCCACCAATTTGACGGCCCCAAAGAAATCGTCCGACTGCCGCAGGTTGTTGCCGATAGCAACGACACCTTACCCGCCACGAATCAAGGGATCGAAAAATCGCCTCTAAACCCAATGGGTTGGTATATCTACGGTGCCCCGGATAGTTCCGGGCTGTTTGTCGTCCAAGCCATTGCTCCCCGTGCTTTGTTGGGTCTCCAGCCCGAATCGGTTATTGGCGATCGCGAAGCTGCATTGGAGTTCATCAAGAAAGAAACTTGGGATAATCTTCCAGCGAAAAAGGGCAAGATTCAATCGGTTCTCCTCTGTCCCCAGTCTCAAACGAAAGCCGAAGCGGTGCAAAAGTGGCAAGAAGGGGATCGCGCCCTGCTGTTGCACGTTTATGGTGGCATCGGAGGTCGCAAAATCGAGCCAGCCGCGATCGCCCCAGTTTACTTCGGTCATTTTGCCTACGGTGATGCCCAAGTGATTCGCGATCCCCTCAGCGATGAGTTGCGCTTCGAGATCGAATACCATCAGGTATACACTCACAACGCTCGCGGACTGATTTCGGGTCATATGCATTGGTCGGCTTATATGGGCGATCGTCAGTGGGGTTTCCTGGGGACTCGCCCGATTTGCGATCTGCTGGTTAAGTTAGATGCTTTTACCGCAGACTTTGACTTCGAGCGATATCGAGCTTCGGCATTAAGCGAAATCGTCTCTCAATTAGAGGCGATGATGGCACGCTACCGGATCGGCGATGGGACGGGTGGAACCTATGTGGGACCGGCAAATAATTGCTCTCAGGATTCCAACCAGGCAATGTATGCCGCGCTGCGAAAGATAGAAAACCGCGTCCAGAGAAATCGGACTTGGTTAGAAAAATGGCGCGATCGCGAACCCGAACAAGCTCAGCGATTTCAACAGTTACTCGAAATCAAGAACGCCCTCAAGTCGGAACTGATGCCATTTGGCAGTGCCCGTGCCGATTGGGAAGAAGGTACTTATAATTTAGGCAGTGTTTTAGAGGATCGTCCTTTAAAAAACTTGTCCATTGGCTTGGCAAGTTGGCGGACGCTCTTACCTCGACTCGCCAGCGATACGATCGTGAAGATTTTTCTCGATCGGGGAGCAACGGTATGGGTGTTGCGGACGAATCAGGTGGGTGGATACGACCCGGATATCGAACCCCTCGCACCCATGACGCTTTAGCTTTAATCCCGTGATTTATAGCAGTTCGCGCCCTTTTCGTTACAAGTTTTGCGGGTTCGGGAATGGGGAATGGAAAAAGCCGGTTTCATCGATCGTGTAAATAAACTGATGACAAAGCGCTATAAAAGCCATTTCTATGAAGTTGTCCCATCGACATCGACGGTTTCTCCCATCGGTGCGCGATTCTGACAGCCGTTTATTTGGTGATGAATGCTACCACCTTACGGGTCGTTCATAAAAAAACCCCCCTCACCCGCATGGGGTTGAGGAGGTCCAGTTAATATGAGGAGCGAGACTTTAAAAAACTCAGAACAAGCGACAGTTTAACGAGCCTGGCCTTGCGCTTCGACGGCATCGAGAGGCTTGATGAAATACAGCTTCAAGAGTTGCCACGCATTGGAAGCATAGAGCGGTAGCTTCTGCAAGAGTTGCACGAATTTGGAGCGATCGGAATTGACGATTTCCGTCAACTTCTCGTTATTTTTCACGCAAGCATCGAGGCGATCGTAAAACTCGGGATGATTCACATCGAGAGTTACCGGGAAAACCCGTCCGGCGGTTTCATTGGTTTTCTCGATGACGTGGATGTCGTACTCCCGCGCATCTAAGCCAAGAGACGCATAGAATTTAGAGCGCTGAATATCGTTGAGATACATCGTTGCAAACACCGACAGCAGGAAGAAACGACACCACAACTTGGCGCGCCAGTCGTTGAGATGCTGGGGTTGCGCTTTCATGATCGCATCGAAGAAGTCACCGTGGCGGTTTTCGTCCTGACACCAGTTCTCAAAGAAGCGGAAAATCGGATAGATGCGATCCTCTGGATGCTGCTCTAGATGGCGATAGATGGTGATGTAGCGCCAGTAGCCAATCTTTTCAGAGAGGTAGGTGGCGTAGAAAATAAACTTGGGTTTGAAGAAGGTGTACTTCCGGCTTTTGGTGAGGAAACCCAAGTCCAGGGAGAGGTTGAAGTCGGACAGCGCCTTGTTCAAGAACCCGGCGTGGCGCGCTTCGTCTCGGGACATGAGATTAAAGCACTCTGCTAAGACCGGACTTTTGTCTTTCAACCGCCGTCCTAATTCTTTGTAGAGCAAGAATCCGGAAAACTCAGCAGTGCAGGAACGCTCTAAAAACTCAACGAACACTTGTCGCGTTTCGCCTTGGATGTTATCCCAAGATTTATCGAACTGTTCATCGCGGACGAAGTGATGGCGATTGTAGTCGATGCGGAACTCTTCCAAAATGGCGAGGAGTTCGTCCTCATTCGGAGAGATGTCCATCTTGGCCATCTCCTCAAAGTCGGTGGTGTAGAACCGAGGAGTGAGGATGGTTTCCTTGGCGGGAGTTTTGACCCCCGGCCGAATTTCTTCAAAGGTGGGTTTTTTGAGGGAATCTACCATGATGGTTCTTGTTAGGGTTCCTAATAGCGCGATCGCCTTAGAGTAAGGTGCTTTGACGAGCGCAGTATTACTAAATTTTGGTGTGCGGAAGTGCGAACTTAGATGGAAATGCTGATTTTTCTATGAGATCCAGTCTACCAATGGGATGTAGGTATAAACTCTCGATTTCTGTTACGAGTTAATACAGTATATGAATTTGTATGAAATCTCCAGAAAAAAAGTGACGGTTTCCCGCAAAGGATAAAGCCATGCTGGATTTGTCAGAATAAAGGTAGGTCTGTCGATCGAACGTTATCCATCGAACATCTTGCTCCGAGTGGGGCACGAGGGAAAAAGGAGACCGACGATTTCCCGATCGAGTTGTCCGATCGATTGCTTGCTTTTATAAAGGTGGCTCGTATATAAGGGTGGCTTGCTTGCTCGACTCCAGTTTTTTACGCTCTACACCCATGAGTTTTTGTCTCAATCCCCACTGCCTCCAACCTCAAACCCGATCGGGGTAAAGTCGTGCCAGAGTTGCCATTCCCCGTTAAGGCTCGGCGATCGCTACCGGGCGATCGAACCCATTGGTACCGGAGGTTTCGGGCGGACGTTTTTGGCGGTAGACGAACACAAACCCACCAAACCCCGATGCATTGTCAAGCAATTTCGATCGGACGATCGAAACCCTCGAAATCAGTCCAAAGCCGTTGCCCTGTTTCGTCAAGAAGCCACTCGCCTCGAAGAACTGGGCGCGCACCCACAAATTCCCAATTTACTGGCGCATTTCGAGCAAGACGATCGCCTATATCTGATTCAAGAGTTTATCGATGGGTCTAACTTAGAGCAAGAGCTAGCCGAATCGGGCCCCTTCGACGAAGCCAAAATTCGCCAACTCCTCGCCGACATTCTACCGGTGTTGCAATTCGTTCACGATCGCCACATCATCCATCGAGACATCAAACCCGCCAATATCATCCGCCGCCGTTCCCACATCGGTCAAGGCAGTTTCGTCTTAGTCGATTTTGGAGCATCGAAACTAGCCACCGGAACGGCATTAGCCCGTACGGGAACCACCATCGGTTCTGCCGGTTTCGTCGCCCCAGAACAATCCATCGGCAAGGCCGTCTTGCAGAGCGATTTGTACAGCCTAGGTGTCACCTGCATCTATCTCCTAACTCAGGTTCCGCCATTTGAATTGTTCGACAGTAGCGAAGGTCAATGGGTGTGGCAAGATTACCTCGTCGATAATCCGGTGAGCGATTCCCTCGTGCGGGTACTGAACCGACTCCTCGAAAGCGGAACTCGCCGACGCTATCCC
>NZ_JADEXN010000381.1 GCF_015207075.1 Zarconia navalis LEGE 11467 | reverse complement strand
GTTCGGGTTGCTCGGTATTGCTTCTTTGCAAAAAACGGCAATTTCGACCGAGTATTTCGCGGGCGGGATATCCCGTCATTGCCTCAAAACCAGAGTTAATGTAAATTAGCGGGAAATCTGGTTGGCGGGCATCGGCAATGGTGATACCGTTGCTGGCAACTTCAATGGTGCGTTGAAACAGTCGAAGTTCGGCAACGGCGGCTTTACGCTCGCTGATATCGCTGATGAAGGCATAGAAACCACAGACCTGCTGGTTGGTATCGAAGTCTGGAACTAGGATGCTTTCGACATCGCGATGTCTGCCGTTGGGGTTGGGAATTTGGGCTTCGTAACGAACTGAGTGCCCGGACAAAACGCGCTCGAATTGAGGAGAAAGGATTGCGTAAGTTTCGGGGCCGAGAATATCGCCAACAAACTGTTTTTCAATTGTGTCTAGCCCTCGATCGAACCAGGTTTCGTAGTTGCGATTGACGAACTGATACTGTAGGTGGCGATCGACGTAGGCAATACAAATCGGAAGGGTGTCGGTAATAATTTGCCAGCGTACCTTGCTGTGGTGGAGTTCGGTATTTATTGACAAAAGTTGCGACAGCACGTCCCGCAACTTCCACGCTGCATACACAGACATCAACGCTGTAATCCCTTGCTTGATACTCAATAACCAATCGACGGGATGCCACAACATCCAAATTTCGAGCAAATGCCCCAGTCCGAATCCAAAAGTCAAGGCGCTAAATAGCGCGAACGGACTCCGCAAAGAAAACTCTCGCTGTCGGGAGAAGTAAGCCAACGCGATCGAAATCGAAAAAAAGGACAGAGCGATCGTGACATCGCCGATCGCGTGCAGCCCCATTAACGGAATTTGTAAGAGGTAGCAATGACTGTTAGGAACGTATCGATCGGGGGCGATCGACAATTTGAGCAAGTCTAGCATTACTGAAAATCACTCATTTAGAACTTAATCGTTCGCTGGGAGTAAGAAGCAATCAGTTTTAAGATTCGATTTTATCCCCAAGCCAAGTCAACGCAGAACTGTTGTCAAAATCACATTTTAAGTTGAATTTGAAAGCATTCTCGATCCCTGGAGCGTAACAGTAACCATTTGATATCAAGAGACGCTACCGTAAAAAAGCATTTTCTCAAGTCTGAAACTCTGAAATCTACTAAAAATAGATAGATTCTTCTTATGAATAAGTTTATAAGGATACAGGATCGCAAAATTGAGTTCTCTGGCTTTTGAAGGCTCCAAGCCATTCAAATCGCGCCAAAAAATATCGAGAATCCAAGCGCTGAAGTTGACTTATCGGTATTATCGGTTAATTTCAAAACGAAAATAGAACATTGCGCAATAATCGAAAGTGTAAAAACTCATTTGACAGAAGGAAGAACGGCAATGGGATCGAAACGGCACTGGAGTCCTACACTCGTTCGCCTCCTCACTCGGATAACCACCCACATCCGAGAATCTCTCGAACTCCAGACAATACTCGATACCACCGTGGCAGAGGTCCGATCGTTTCTGAAGGTCGATCGGGTTAAAATTTATAAATTCGACAGCGACGGTAACGGGCAAGTCGTTGCCGAAGCCAGAGCTGGAGATCGTCTCGCATCTCTATCGGGTCTGCACTTCCCCGCTGGAGACATTCCCCCCCAAGCGCGGGAACTGTTCTGTAAAGCCCGAGTGCGATCGATCGTCAACGTCGATCGACAAGAACTGCGCCTGAGCGAACCCGGACGGGGGCTATCCACCGCCACTGAAGAACTCAGTGTCGAGGAAGTCCGCGAGCAACCCTTACAGCAGCTCTTAGCGCGCCCCGTCGATTCCTGTCACGTAGAGTATTTGCAATTGATGGGGGTGCAATCGTCTATGGTGATTCCCATTATCAGAAGCGATATCGGTGGAGATGCCCGTGGCGATCGTCTCTGGGGCTTGCTCATCGCCCACCACGCCCAACCGAAAAGCTTCAGCGCGATCGAACAAAAAATCGTCGGGGCGATCGCCGAACAACTCGAAATTGCCATCGAACAAGCCTCTGCGTTCGGTGAAGCCCAAGACCGGGCCCGACGGGAAGCCACCATCAACCAAATTACCACCCTGCTGTATTCCCCTGCCGAATCCAAGCCCGATCTCAAAAGGGTTCTCGATAAAATTGTTTTCGCTCTCCAAGCCTGCGGCGGTCTCCTGTGTTGGTCGGAGAACGGGGTTTCCCATTGCTACTCCCACGGTTCGATTCCCCAACTTACCCCCCAGGACTGGACGAAGTACTGCCAAACCTTCACTGCCATCGAGCAACCCTTTACCACCACCGATATCTACCGAGTTCCCCAATTCGATGTCATTCTCCCCAGTTTTAGGAAGACAGACATCTGCGGCGCGATTTTCACTCCCCTGCAATATGCGGGAGAAACCTTGGGCGAGCTTGCGGTTTTTCGTCCCTCTCTCGAGACCGAACGACTGTGGGCGGGCGATTGCGAATCGGATACTCGGCAAAACCGTCCCCGGCAGTCTTTTGAACAATGGCGAGAGATCGTCAAAGGGCAAGCCCCCCAGTGGACGACGGGCGATCGCAAACTCCTCACCGCCCTAGCCGGGCATCTGGCGATCGCATTGCTGCAAGAACGGCTCTACCGCCGCGAACGCCAACAGCGCATCCTGGTGGAAATGCGCAATCGCGAACTCGATGAAGCGCGTCGCGCCGCAGAACAAGCCAACCGCCTCAAATCCGACTTTCTCGCCTCCACCAACCACGAACTGCGAACGCCCCTGGCTTCAATCCTCACTTACCTCAAACTCCTCCACGAAGGCTTCTACAACAACGAAGAAGAACTCAAAGCATATATCGACGCGGCTCATCTATCGGCAGAAAACCTCACGGAAATCGTCAACAGCGTTCTCGATATTGCGAAAATAGAGGCCGATCGAATGACTGTCGAAACCACTCAATTCGAGCTAGCATCCTTCCTCGATCGTATCCGGCGGATCTTCCAACCCGAGAGCAACCGACGCGGCATCTCGTTGAGTGTGGATTGTCAGCTCGATCGTCTCTACAGCGACGAGAACAAGCTGCGGCAGGTTCTGATGAACTTACTCTCCAACGCCTTCAAGTTTACAGAAGCCGGTGAAATTCGTATAGAAGTGGCCCGCCAACCCGAGTCCGATCCGCCGATGGTGCGTTTTTCGATCGTCGATACCGGTCTGGGCATTGAAGTCGATCGAAAAGAGACCCTGTTTGAAGCTTTCGTCCAAGAAGATGGCTCGATTCGACGACGCTATGGCGGCACGGGTTTGGGCTTGACCATTTGCAAAAAATTTATCGAAATGATGGGGGGGCGAATTGAAATTACCAGCGATGGAAAAAACAAAGGAACGACTGTTTCGATTTGGTTGCCGGATGGTTGTGGAGAAAATTAAGCGCGATCGCGCTTAATTTTCTCCCATTCTCTTCCCCGGCTTCTCCAGCTCGCAGGGAATAGTTTTCACGCGGCGAGTTTGCGCTCCATATACTGCCCCATGAGGGTGAGTTGGTGATTTTTATCCCACGCCAAAACCGTGCGCAGGCGATGGTCTCCGGCCCATCGGAAGTTTTCTTCGTAAGCAACCGTCTCGTCTCCCAAGGTGGTGACACCTTCGTAAAAAGTACGGATGAGCATATGGTCGGGAGAAGGCATTTCTACCTGACTCAATACAGGCATATCGGTAACGTACCCTCGATTTCGATACAGCCAGCCGTTGTGATATCCCATGAGCATCGAGCCTTCACTAAGCAACTTGCGGGTATCGCGATCGTGACTTTTCCAATAAATATGAATGATGTAAGGAAACGTCTCAGAGGGTAGAGCGTGTAATTGTTCTAGATGTCTGCAAGCAGCTTCATCCCGATCGAGCGTCACCTCAAATCGGTTAGAAACTTGCGTTATTTTACCTGTTTTCACGGATTCGTAAGTTCTGCTACCTTCCCACTGGCCGACGGTTTGCTCGATCCGCTCGTGGAAGTAGGTGCTTTGACGATCGACTGTTAAACTCATAATGTTTACCGAAGCGAAAATTTAAGCGCTCACAGATAATGTCGGCTCGCGTGCGGTCTAGAAGCGCTATCGTGCACTGTTCTCACTCCCCGACTTGGCAACTCTTTTAACCCGATCGAGCCGTTCAACCCCTGCGTCTGTTTGGCTTATCTTTTTTCATGAAAGGGATTGACTTATGAGCGTACTTATAGTATATCGAGAGTCTTTAGCTTTGACATTACCCGAAAGGGGGTATGGGGTGACGCGGTGAAAAATAACTCACCGATTGTTAATTAAATGAATTGTCCGTTCGCTCTCCCCCAGCTCCTTCTGCTTCTATCTGGAGGCTGTGAAAATGAGAACGCTGTACTTTCTAGTTCCGGGAACGACATCGAAATTTGGTGGCGGCGGACTTTGGGCAGAACTCAAAACTGTCAATCTCGCCCGCCAAATTTGCACGGCGGAAATTGTCACCTACCGACAGCGAGAACCCGATCGCCTTTTTTTGGCCGATCTTCTCGCTCGCCGGGATGCCGACGAGTGTATCTTTGTCGTCAGTTGGGGGTTTGATGTCCCCAAACTCGTAGCGCAACTGGGAAACCGCAAGACGATCTATCACGCCCACAGTACCGGTTACGGTTTCAACCTGCCGCCCCAAATCCCGATCGTCGCCGTCAGCCGAAATACCATGGGATACTGGGGAGGGCGATCGCCCAACGCCCTCATCTATTACCTACCCAATCAAATTGGGGATGAATTCTGCCACCGGGACAAGCCTCGGGATATCGATGTCTTGGTGCAGGTTCGCAAGTCTTCGGAATATCTCCTCGAACAACTGGTTCCAGCCCTGCAACAGCACTGTCGCGTCGAGCTTTTGACGGGTTTTGTTGAAGACATCGCCGAGTTATTCAACCGCAGCAAAATTTATCTCTACGATTCTGCCCAATATTGGGGCGTGAGTGGTGTGAGCGAAGGGTTTGGGTTGCCGCCGTTGGAGGCACTCGCGTGCGGCTGCCAAGTCTTTTCGAGTGTCAATAGCGGATTGGCGGATTATCTCGATCCGGGCTTCAACTGTCACAAAATTGCCGGATTCGATCGACAGTACGATGTGGAACGGATTCTCGCAGTTCTCAATTCCCCCGATCGCCCTCTTTTACCGGAGTCGTTTTTCGAGCCGTATCGGGAAGAAAATCTGGTGCGGCGACTCAGAGTCATATTAACGGAGATTAATACTTTTTTCGATCGCCGTGGGGAATTTGAGTCGCCCATTGCCGGATTGAGTCGATGGCGGTTGAGGAAATTATGGATGATGCGATCGCTGGCAAAGGTGCGCAAAAAGCTTAATAAAATAGGTTATAGCGGTTATCAATCTGTTGAAGTACAGAGTTTCTGGTTTTCGGGAATGGGGAATGGGCACTTCGACAGGCTCAGTAACCAGGAATGGGGAATGGGGAATAGGAAATAGAATTTGGGTGTACCTCACAAGACTGAGAATTGCTATA